>JAFAGX010000003.1 GCA_019237515.1 Acidobacteriaceae bacterium | reverse complement strand
CTGAGGAGCACAGAAATATTCTGGTTCACGAGGTGGTTAACGGCACGATAGGTAAGCCGCAGAGCAAGGGATCTTCGACTCCGGGAATGATTCGCTGCACGAACCACTCCCTCCGCTCAGGATGACAATGGAATCATCATCGCGGACCTGCAGCCTCATCTTCGTGCTACATTTTTCTCAGCGGGCTTCATGGAACAGCGTTTAATCCTCATCAACCTGCTGATCAAGCTGGGCGTAGCTGCCGCGGTCGCCAGCACGCTCGTGCGCTCGGTGGAGTTCAAGAGCCTGTTGTTTCGGGATGAGCGATCGCTCAAAGGAAAAATCCTTCTGGTGCTGTGGATCGCCGGGCCGTTAACTTTCGGTACATGGTTTCGCCTGAGCGCGCGCAGCTTTCTGGCTGGCGATCTTTCGTTTGAAACTGCGATCCTTCTCGGCGTAATCGGAGGCCGCTTAAGTGGTGCCCTCGGCGGTGCGCTGGTGAGTTTGCCTGCCTTGCTCTATGGCGAATGGGCGACATTGCCTTTTACTGTTATTTGCGGTTTCGTTGCCGGACAACTGCGAGACCTCACCCCGGATAAAGAAGATATCTGGTCATTTTCGCCATTTATCGATCTCAGTATTTACCGCATGATCCGGCGAAATCTGCCCACGCCTCGCCGTTTCGATTGGCAGGTAATGTTTTTCTTTACCATCATTGCGCTGCGTTTCATGCATAGTGAGATCTCTCGCTTTTTCCCGCGCGCAACCTTCAGCCTGGAAAGCCCTAAACTCTGGGTGGAGGCGCTGATCTATGCCACCTCGATCATCGTGATTGGCACCGCCCTGAAGATCTGGAACAGCGTGCGCATTCAAATCAAGCTGGAAGAGCAGGAAAAGCTTCTGCTGAATGCCCGAATGGAGGCGCTGCAGAACCAGATCAATCCCCATTTCTTGTTTAACACCTTGAACTCGGTCTCATCTCTCGTGCGCTTCGATCCGGATACAGCCCGCGAGTTAATTATCAAGCTGGCGACCATTCTTCGCCGGTTGCTGAACAGCAGCGATTCCTTTGTTCCTTTACGCGAAGAGCTGGAATTTATCGATAACTATCTGGATATCGAAGTGGTCCGTTTTGGCCGCGACAAGCTGCAGATCATAAAAGAGCTCGATCCGGCTTCGATGGACGTGATGATGCCGAGCATGCTGCTGCAGCCACTGATCGAGAACAGCATTAAACACGGCCTGGCTTCAAAGATTGACGAAGGGCGCATTTTCATTCGCAGCCGGTTGTTCGATTCCAGGCTGATCGTGGAGATTGAGGACAACGGCGTCGGCATGGGCGCTGCCGCACTTCTGGAAAAACCGAGCGGGCTAGGAGGAACAGGCATTGGATTGGCCAATGTCGCCGAGAGGCTTAAGGTTCTGTATGGCGACACCGCTCGCATGACAATTGACAGTCACGAGGGCAAGGGAACACTCATTCGCTTGCGGCTTCCGTTATTGCATAGCGACGGCGGACTTGCAGTTCCGGCTTACGAAGAGCGTTCGAGTATGCGGCGGTAGAAATCTTCGTACTGGGGAATGATTTTCGAAGAGCAGAATTTTGACTGAGCGCCTGCGCGGCTGGCTTTGCCCATCGTTCGCAGGCGGCTCTCATCATTCAGCAGATCAATGGCGTAACGTGCCATGGTTTCCACGTCGCCCACGTCCGCCAGATATCCGCTCTTGCCATGCTCAATGACTTCGGGAACGCCGCCGACTCGCGTGGCAATGGGCACGACTTCGCATGCCATGCCTTCCAATGCCGCCAGCCCAAAAGACTCAAGTTCGCTGGGCATGAGGAGAATGTCGGCTAACGATAATTTTTCCGCGACCTGATCCTGCTTGCCCAGGAACAGGACGTCGTTATGAATTCCTTTCTGCACGGCGAGCCACTCGGCCTTGGAGCGGTCCGGACCGTCCCCGATCAGCAGAAGTTTGGAAGGAACTTTCTTGCGTACCCGCTCGAAAACCTCGATCGTGTCCGTGACACGTTTCACCGGGCGAAAGTTGGAGAGATGCACAAGAATTCGTTCGTCCTCACGCGCATATTCGGCCCTTTGTTCAGCAGATCCAGCGCTCCGGCAGTACACATCGCAATTCACGAAGTTGTAGATCACCTCGATATTGTTGCGAATATCGAACTCGCGTTTCGTACGCTCCTGCAGATATTTTGAGATAGCAGTTACGCCATCACTTTGCTCGATTGAAAAACGGGTGACCGGCAAATAGGAACGATCTAACCCGACCAGAGTGATGTCCGTGCCATGCAGAGTGGTCACGAATGGTAACCGCTGGCCTTTAGGTTTGGCTGCCAGCATCTGCCGAGCCAGCAGCGCACTCACTGAGTGTGGAATCGCGTAGTGCACGTGCAGGAGGTCAAGCCCGTAGATCTCGGACACTTCCGCCATGCGCGTGGCAAGCGCCAAATCGTACGGAGGATATTCGAAGAGCGGATACCGGGAGACATCAACCTCGTGATAATGAATGTCGGGATTCAGTTCGGTGAGCCGGATCGGTTGGGCGTAGGAGATGAAATGAATCTCATGTCCGCGGTGGGCCAATTCGAGTCCAAGTTCAGTGGCAACGACGCCGCTGCCGCCATATGTCGGATAGCAAGTGATCCCGATTTTCATGCAGGATGTTACACGCCCGGTCGGGGCGTTGATTCATTCGATGGCACCGGGTTTGGCGGGATTCAGATTTGTGGGAAGTAGGAAAGGAATGAGGCTGAAGACCCTATAGCAGCGGATTTTGGGTTGGCCTCAAAGACCCTCGTTGCACTCTGTAGTAAGCCTTAGAACCATAACCACAGAGGCCACGGAGCTTCACGGCAAAATAACTTACTCGGCTCCGCCGGCGCCCTTAGCGGCTTTGCCAGCTACACTGTCGTCCATCTTGTCGAGATAGGCCTGGAGCCATTCCTGCACCGCATTGTCCAGTGCCATGAACTCGATCCCCATGCCCACCCCGGGATCGCTGGTACGCACGATGCCGCTGGTTTGGACCTTTTCGGATTCCACCCAGAAGGTGATGTTGACCTTGGTTCCAAGCTGGAGCGGCAGCAAGGTTTCCACATAACAGCCGCGGCCGCCAATATCGGTGGCATTGGTTTGCAGGTGAGTCCTGCGGGAGTCGTCGAAGCTAATTTCGATGGGGAAGAGAACTTTATGTCGCTGGAAGCGCCTTTTATTTTTTCCATGCGCGACCGGGGCTTCGCCAGATTTGGCGAGGTCAAGCCATGGGTTGCGCTGGTTGGCAAGAATCTGCACGCCGGCGTCAACAACGCGCGGCCGACCGGCGTCTTTTACCCAAACTACTTTGAATCGTGCTTTCTTGTCCTCATGTTGGATACCGATGACATCGCCCACCTTTAAGGTATGGCGAATACCCGAGAGCAACGCGCCTTCGCTGCTGATGTTCCCGGCATTCGCGTTTTGAAAGAATGGCCGTCCATCGGCATCCATTCCCCAAACCCGCACAATGATCTTTGCGTCTACGCGTTCTTCTGGTCTGTCATCCATAATCGTGGAGGTCTGGCAGGGACCGATGCCAAATCCTGCAACCATGATACCTTCCGCAGGTGACGGCCGCTGGTTACTAACGTAAAGCCGTGGGCATGACGAAAGGCTGTGCACATCAGGATGAGCTTCGGAGTAAATCCTGGAATGAAATCAGCTCGATTCCGTGTCGTGCCAGATGTTCCCGGGTTGCCGGTGAGGTCAGAATACGTAGCTCGATTTCGCGCGAATCCCGGAGGCGAGTTGCGACTCGATCCAGATCGGTATCGTTGTAGCCGGGATGCGTCACAAACTCCCAGGTTCCCTCGGGCAAGTTCTCCAGGATTGAGTGGAAGAGAGCTTCGTCAAGAGCGCCGGTAGCGGCAACTCCCAGGGAGCCATCCGGGGTGAGAATTCCTTCTTGCCTGACGTGTTGCAGGAATTGCCGGGAGAAAGGATTCAGCAACATCAACTCGCCATAGCGTTTCCACAACTTCGGACGGGCGGCGACACCGGAGAATGCTACCCGACCAAACGGGTTCCGGATAGCACGGATTCCGCAGGCTTTTGCGGCACGCAGGAGGGGTACCAGAACTTGCGGGAATATGTGAGTGTGCTTATGAGTATCTAGATGGGAGACATCAATTCCGGCTGCTTGCAGTTTTCGGATTTGAGCGGCAGCTTCCAGCTCAACCTCGCTTGGGCTGATTTTGCCACGCATCGCCCACAGTGCGAATTTACTGATACTTTTTTCGAACTGCGAACCTGTGCCGCGTATAAGCGACGGCACTCTACGACTATCGGACAACGGCTCGCCGTCCACCATTAAAACGTGGCAGCCGATGCTCAGACGGGGAGCTGCTTTGGCCAGCTGGACGGCATCGGTGAAGCCTCCGGCGTTCGCCATGAGGGTACAAGATGTGACCGCGCCTTCCGT
>JAFAGX010000633.1 GCA_019237515.1 Acidobacteriaceae bacterium | reverse complement strand
CTTGGAAATGCTCACACGGCAGGATCTCGCTTGGGCAAAATAAGGTGAATACGGGTGCACCGAGTTCACAATTTTTGCTGACTAGGGAATAAAATCGCGACCGCGCAGTTT
The DNA here is from genome assembly GCA_019237515.1 of Acidobacteriaceae bacterium. The sequence continues at coordinate 11,621 of JAFAGX010000633.1, read as the reverse complement.
ACTATTCAGACGTGTCAGTCACGGATTCGCAATCTGGTTCATTCGAGGACTTGGCAATACCGCTTTTCGATCAGCTATACAACTTCGCACATTGGCTGACACAAAATCGCGACGAGGCCGAGGATCTTGTTCAAGAAACCTATGTTAAAGGACTGCGAGGATTTTCGTCCTTTCAAAGTGGGACGAATTTTCGCGCCTGGATGTATCGCATTCTACGCAACACTTTCTTGACCTCCCGCACTGGCTTGAAAATGACAATTCCGCTGGATGACGAGAGTGATGGGCCGGAGTTGGCGGTCGACTCGGAAACACCAGAAACGATCGCCATCGATCGATCGAACTCGGAATTGCTGCAGCGCGCCATGGATGACCTGCCCGTACATTTCCGCGAGGTTTTGCTGCTCTGCGAAGTAGAAGAAATGTCCTATCAGGAAATTGCGGAGACGCTATCGGTACCCATCGGGACCGTGATGTCACGCCTCTCCCGCGCGAGAAAAGCATTGCGCGATCGTCTCAGAAAGAACTTTGACATGCGGCGCCATACAACAGCGGCTGTAAACGGATGATCATGTCTTGCGACTGGAAAGCAAAGATTGAAACCTATGTGGATGGCGAGCTCGCGCCTGAGGAGATGAAGGCGCTGGACAATCACGTCCGTGCCTGTTCGGCCTGCGCTGCGGATGCATTGGCGCAGGTGCAGATGAAACGGATGATCCACATTGCGGGGCAACGATTCAAGCCTTCAGCTGAATTTCGCAATCGGATGCAGCAGCGAATTTCAAAAACGCCGCGGAGTCGGAGCTTTGGCGTCTGGACACTTGCAACGGCTGTGCTCGCGCTTCTGCTAATCACCGGGATGACGGCGATCTACACTGGATCGCGGCGTGCGCAGAGCAGAGAACTTTTCAGTGAAGTCGCAGACCTGCATGTTTCCACGCTCGCGAGTGCTTCGCCGGTGGATGTCATTTCGTCAGACCGGCATACTGTAAAGCCGTGGTTTCAGGGCAAGATTCCGTTCTCGTTCGATTTGCCGGAGGTACAAAACACCGACTTTTCCTTGGTCGGCGGCCGCATGGCCTATCTCCACCAAACGCCCGGCGTGCAGTTGATCTATGCCGTCAGGAAGCATCGGGTTTCGATCTTTATAATTTCGGAGGATTCTTTGCCGAAAGCACTTGGAGAAGATCGTGGTCCGGAAAAACAGGTTTCATTCAGCACCGAAACCTGGTCGCAGGGCGGTCTTCGCTATTTCATCATAGGGGACGCCAGTTCGGCTGACATTGACAGTTTAGCGAAACTGTTCAAAGGTCCACACTCGTAAGAAATGCCATAGCGGTTAGTGGCATGCTCCCGCGGCTTTTGTTATTCCACATGCAGCGGCATATTGATCCAAAACCTCCAGAATTTTGTTGTGGATGATAGCAACCGGATCATTGGGGATCGCACCCTTACGCACGGCAAGACTTTGATTGGGTAAAAACTGACTCAGCAGAGACGGCGGTGCGGGGCTGGCTTTCAAATTTGCGACTAACCGCTCCACAGCAGCCGCTACATCCGGCTGAGGCCAGTAATATCGACAGCGGTCGCTGAAACTGTATTTACGAGCCAGTCGCAATGCCGCATCATCGCCCTGGTAGTAATCCTTCCAATATCCCGGATTCGCGAGCATGGCATCTTCCAGGGCCTCTATGACACTCGAAATGGCCACGCTCTTTCGGTTGCCGAGCCACTCTTCTTCGACCATGGCCAGTCCAAACACCGCTTCGCGAAATGCGAAAGTCAGCCAAGGGCCAACCTTCAGGATTGCGAAATGGTCGCGAACCAGGTTCCGGAGAGCTTCTTCTGTCTGATAATCCGTCGAGTGGGCCTCGTAAACACCATGCCAGTGGCCGATTACAAAGTCTGCGAGTGCACGGGCTTTCTCCGGAATATACGGGAAGACGTTGTGGTCTCCGAACTCCACACCGGGCTGAACAACCAAACCGATGACGCGTTCCCAAGCGCGTTCCAAGCCCCGCGCCCTGAATGCCTGATTGGCAAGATCGATGGTGCGTGCGGCGTGCTCGGGTCGCGTGAGTTGCGGGGGTTGCCCATCATTTAATTCGCCACCGGGAATCGGGACCTCAGTTCCGATCACGTATAACGGCGCGGGCGATCCGAGCGGGAGTTGATTATATGCCTCTTCAGCAGCGCGGCAGAGATCGGCGGCGCGGCTGCTGATTACCTCGTCTGAAGGAGAACCTGAAGGCTCCCCCGGATCGTCTGCCAGCCGCATGCTGGTGTCCAGATGAATTTTGGTATAGCCGCTGAGCACGCATGCACGCACAAGCTCGATGGCTTTTTGCATCGCGCCGGACGCGTTTTCTTTGCGCCAGGCGTGAGGACCCAAATGATCCCCGCCAAAGATAATTCGCGCTGCCGGGAAGTTCATTGCGGCAGAGATCTTTTTAACCGAGTCAACGAATTGTGCTGGATTTTGCCCGGTATATCCGCCGAATTGATTAACTTGATTGGAAGTTGACTCGATCAGCAGAAAGGTGCCGTCGCGTTTTGCCTGCAGCATGCCGGCTTCAATGACAAAAGAATTGGCCGAGCAGATTGAGTACACACCCACCGCTTGGCCTTGATGATTCTGCCTGAGAGTCTCAGCCAATTCCGCAGTCGCATTGGCGGTCTGCACGGGCAAATTAGAAGTAGAACTTCATCGCGAATTGAATGAAGCGCGGATCGCGGGCCGCTTGTGGTTGGCCGAATTGAGCGGTGCCGAATTCAACGGCTACCGGCTCCTGGCTGATAGCACCTCCCGGTCCCAACAGCGGGTTGACGTGATTCCAAATGTTAAAGAAGTCGGCGCGAAACTCGAGATGCATCTGCTCGCGAATGGGGAACAGTTTGGACACCGTCAAATCCCAGGTTTGCAGACCCGGGCCACGAACGATATTCCTGCCCGCATCGCCGAAGGTGAAGAACGTCGTGTTGTCGGCGAATGCACAGGTGTTAAACAATGTTCCAGGAACACACGGCTTGCCGTTGGGATTCCCCACCAAATTGGGCCGTACCTCGAAAAATCCGACTGCGCCGCCGCCGTCGGCAGTGGACACGTTGGTTGCGGCATCGGTGATCGTGAACCAATTGCCCGTCTGGGCGGTGGTGATGCCGGAGAGCTGCCAATTTCCAATGATCTGGTTCAGAGCGCCGCCGGCATTTCGGCCAAATCTCTTTCCTTTTCCGAATGGCAATTGGTAGGCGTAGTTGACAACAAAACGGTGACGCACATCAATGTCGGCATTTCCATATTCCAATCCCGGAAAAAGCTGATTGCGGAAGTCGCCATTGTTTAGAGAACCTAGGCTCGCACTGGATGCATCATCGAGCGCGTGAGAGTAGGTATAAGAGGCGCCGAACTGCAGCCCATTCGATAGCCTTTTTTCAAGGTGCACTTGCAGTGAGTTGTAGTTCGAAATATCGTTGGCGCGAAGCGTGTAAATCGTTCCGTCAACGGTGGGGAAGGGTCGCCTCGGCGCTGTCGGGCAGTTTTGAGGAGTATTGCCGTTAGTGGTGCAAAAGGCAACGTTGGGTTGGGCCTGGTTACCGTTATACACCCCATAAAGGTTCGCACCATGCGAACCAGCGTACGAAACCTCCAACATCAACTGGCTCGGTAGCTGATACTCGAATCCGAGGTGCCACTGCTGGGTATATGGCGTTCTCAAGTTCGGACTTTCTGAGAAGAGGGTTGGAGTATTGGGATCGACAAGCGTGTTGGCAGGAAAGCCCTGCGCCAGTGAGCTGAAAAACGTATTTCCCGGCCCCTGTAGGGCACAGTTCGGCCCAGCAGGATTTGCGGCTGACAAGAAACAAGGTTGCGTGAAGTTCTCAGTTACGAAGAATGGCGGATTGAAACCAGGACTTGGATTCGAGTATGGCCCGTTTTCTTCCCCGCCATAGAAAATGCCATAGCCTGCACGCAATACCAGCTTATCCGTGATTTGGTATGCCAGGCCAAGACGAGGAGCGAAGTTGTGGAGATCCGGAGAAATTAGCCCTGGCGAACCGTTTCGCAGAATCGGAATCGAAGCCGCGAGCGTAGGAGTTAATGTGGCTTGCTGTCCTTTGGGCACGATCAGCGAGTCATTTGCGAAGCTGAAGTTTGCTTCCTCGTTATTCCGCGCTTTGACTACGGTGAAGATTTCGTATCGAAGACCCAGATTCAGCGTGAGCTTCCGGGTAACCCGAAAATCATCCTGCGCAAACCAGGAATAGTCGCCACGATGGTAGTCCACGTTGTGCTGGTTGGTGAGGGTGGCACTATCGGGGATGCCTAGCAGGAACGTAGCGTATGCTTCGCCACCCGTGGTCGGAGCGCCGGGATTGTCGGTAAAGTCACTTGCGAAGCCTAGCGTGCCTCGCGACGCCGCCGGCTGAAAAATTGTAAATTCGATGAACCGTAATTCGGTGCCGAATTTCATCGAATGCCGGCCATGAATCTTGGTTAAATTCTCATCGATCACATAGGCATTCTGTTTCTCAACCGATGGCAGGAAGCCGGAGCTTCCGATGCCCGCCGTGCCGTCCGCAATACTAATGCTCGGCAAACCGCCATTGTCCAGCCCGGGTGGGACTCCAGGGAAGCCAAGCTGCGCAGCCACATTCGTGTTGTAGTTCAACTGAAAACGGTGCGAATTGATCCGGTTGTAACCAATGCGAAGCTCGTTGATCATGCTTTGTGAAAATGTGTGAGTCTCGCTGATGGCCGCGCTGCGATAGGAATCGTCCTGATACCCATCCTGGAACGCTCCGCCATCCAAGGCGTTGTTGAACGGCGACGGAATGAAGCTTGGTTGGTCTTCATAGCTGAATCTGCCAAAGATAGAATCATGATCGCTGATCGTATTATCGATGCGGACATCAGCGTTGTTTTGAGTTGTGCGTCGCTTGGGTTCCGCCAGAAAATTCGATCCGCCGATATTCGCGTTCGGGGCCGGAAAAAGGGCGGAAAGGCGCGCGGCGAGGGGATCGATTGAGCTTTTCGGAAAAATGTTCGTTGGATTACCAGCGGCGTCGACTCCGATCGGCACTCCGCAGACCCCGTTAGGGTATAGCTTTGATGGCGTTACCTGTTGTGTCAGCCGCGTATTAAAAATCTCGCCTTGATATGTTGGGTGACCATTACAGTCGAGCGCCGTCTGCCCGGATATAGGGTTGCCGTTAAGATCCACGGCTGTAGCTGGAGTTGTGGTTAGAAACGTCGAAAAATCTCCCGCTATCTCTGTCGCCGTCGGCACCAGTACTAACTGTGGCAGCGCCTGGCGAATGCGAAGACCTTCGTAATCGCCAAAGAAGAACAGCTTATTCTTAATGATCGGTCCGCCCAGCGTCGCACCGAACTGATTTTGTTGATATTGCTGGCGTCCGAAAACATCGAACGCATTACGCGCGTCGAGTTTGTCATTTCTGAAAAATTCGTAAACGTCGCCATGGAAATTATTGGTTCCGGATTTGATCACGGCATTCATCACGGCGCCATTGCCACGCCCAAATTCGGCGCTATAGGCGTTGGTTTCAACTTTGAATTCGGCGATGGCATCAACTGACGGTTGGATTACATACGCGCTGCCGTTCAGAACATCACCCAGATCGGAATTGTTATCGATACCGTCGAGTTGAAAATTGTTTTGCAGTGAACGCGATCCGTTCGAACTAAAACCGAAGGACTGCTCCACGCGGGAACCAGGCTCGGCCGGGCCAACGCCTGCTCCTAAAAGTGCGAGTTGGGCGTAGTTTCGACCGTTCAGCGGAAGCGCCTGGATGGTGCGGCTATCCTGCACTTGCCCCAGTTCAGAGGTTTCGGTTTCGAGCTGCGGACCTTCAGTGGTGATCGTCACCGTTTCCGAAATACTTCCAACCTTAAGCTTGGCATTGACTGCGGGTTGCTCCTGCACATCGACTTTGACTGGACCCAGGACGGCCTTCTGAAAGCCCTGTTTTTCGATGGTGACGGTATAGCGGCCAATCTTCAGGGGACTCGCGACGTATTCGCCTTGCGCATTGGTCGTGGCTGTCACCGTCGTACCCCGATCCACGTCAGTGATTGTGACTTTGGCGCCACCGACGACGGCGCCACTGGGATCTGTGACCATGCCCCCAATACCACCCGTGTCCTTTTGCGCAAATGCTGGAACAGACGCAAACATGGCGCAAACAGCGATGAATATGAATAGCCGCAGTACCCAGCAGGATGGTTGCGATCGCAAAGAGCGCAGTGTGGGCCGGTTCATTAGGGCCTCCGTCATCGGCTCAGCAAAGTGCGGGAGTCGACTTTCGAATTATTTCGATTTCATACTATTAGTTACGACCATAGCAGAAGTCAAGCTGAAAATTACACCTGCATATGACTGCTGAACATGCAAGTTACGGAACTGCTGGCGCCGACGCATACGCCTCAGCACGCATTTTTCCAGCAAAAGTTTTCGTGGACAAACGAAAGCAAACGTTATAAAAGGAAATAGCAAACAAAAGGGCAAGACACGACACTGTTTTCCAAGTCTTGCGGCAACATCGCCGTGCTCAACGAAGAACGCCGACGTGCCATTCTCGACTGCGTCAACCGCGACGGTCGCGTGCTGGTCGCAGATCTTGCGCATCGTTTTCATACTTCCCAGGTCACCATCCGCAAATACTTGGAATTGTTGCATAGTCAAAGGCAGCTACACCGCACCCATGGCGGCGCCCTGCCATCACGCGATGGGACCTTGGACGATCCCACCATCCGGCAGAAGGAACAACTGCACCGGCGCGAAAAAAACCTCATTGCCACAGCGGCTGCTCGCATGGTGCAGAAAGGGCAGGTTGTAATCCTCGACTCGGGCACGACCACCACAGCGATTGCTCGTGCGCTGCGTGAATTCCAGAACCTGACTGTGATCACCAACGCGGTGAATATTGCCGCCGAACTGGTCGGCACCGCCATTGAATTGATTCTCACAGGTGGGACGTTGCGGAAGAATTCTTTTTCATTGGTCGGGCCTATGGCTGAAGACACGTTGCGCCACCTCAATGCCGACCTTTTGTTTCTCGCGGTTGATGGTTTCGACGTGCGCTATGGGCTGACAACCCCCAATTTGCTGGAAGCGAAAGTAAACCGGGTAATGATCGACGTGGCACAGCGTACCGTCGTAGTTTGCGATTCCAGCAAATTCGGGCGGCGCAGCCTTTCCCTGATTGCTTCGATATCTGAGATGCACGAAGTCATCACCGACCACGGAATTTCCCGAGGCGATTTACGGACACTGAAGAAATCCGGAATCGAGGTCACACTTGTCTAATTCGCAGCAGCGCAGTCCGTCAGATGGCGGCCAGCCATCCAAAGCTCCAGGTGCGTACAGTCTGGCAGAGATTCTGTCCCAGCCACAGTGCTGGAGCAGTTGCCTCACCAAGGTCCGCGAATCGGGAATTCTGGAGGAAGTTCGTGACCGGTTCATAGATTGCGACGAGTACATTCTAATCGGCTGTGGCTCCAGCTACTACGTTGCTCTTTGTGCCGCTGCAACCATGACCAGTTTCGGTGTGCGTGCGCGCGCCCTCCCGGCTTCCGAACTTTTGCTTTACCCCGATCTGGTGTTGGCCGGAAGCAAGCGGTCCGTTCCCCTGCTTATTTCACGTTCCGGGCAAACCTCTGAGGTACTACAAGCTGCTGAGTTATTGCGTTCGCGCTCGATCGCTACGCTCGCGATTTCCTGCGTCGAACACCAGGCCCTTGAGCAACTCGCATCCGTCACAATCACGTTGCCTGCTGCCGATGAAAAAAGCACGGTCATGACACGATCGTTCACGTCGATGCTTTTGGTGTTGCAAGCTTTGGCAGCGACATTGGCTAAGCGCCCCGATATTTCGAAGCTGCTGGCGAGGTTGCCGGACCTTGCGACGCCCGCTTTTGCGGACTTACCGGAGAAGGTCCGCGCTTTTGTCGCACAGCATCGCTTCGCTGATTACGTTTGTCTTGGACAAGGCCCATTTTTTGGTTTGGCATGCGAGTATGCGCTGAAAGTGACTGAAATGTCAGTTTCGTATGCTCAGGTGTTTCATACATTGGAATTTCGCCACGGGCCAAAATCCATCGTGGCGCCTGAGGTTTTGCTGGTTTTCATACTTTCAGAGCAAGGGCAGCAGGCGGAATGCGACATGTTGGAGGAGATGAAATCGCTCGGTGGCACCATCTTGGTCGTTGCGAATCATGCCGACAAGCGGGTTCGAGCCGCAGCGGACCTCCTCATCGATCTCGCAATTGATGCGCCTGAAATTACAACGCTGGCACCTATGCTCGTAACTGGCCAGTTGCTCGGGTTGTATAGCGGACTCAAGAAAAACCTTGATCCGGATTCACCGCGCAATCTAAGCCGCGCGGTCATTCTGAACAAGCCTTCAACAACACCCGAACATGCCGCGCTTTGACGTCACCGTTGCGGGCGAACTCAATCTCGACCTGATCCTCTACGGCCTGCCTGCCGAACTGCCTCGCGAGCGTGAGCTTCTGGCAAAAAGCATGATGCTGACTCTTGGATCTTCATCCGCAATCTTGGCGCACAATCTGGCGGCGCTTGGCAGCCGCGTGGGATTTCAGTCGAGAATCGGGACAGATGAGCTTGGTGAAATCGCGCTGAAACGTCTCTCCGCCAGCGGAGCAGACACATCTTTCGTTCGTCGCTCTGAAAATTCAAATACTGGATTGACGGTAATCCTGCAGCATGACCCGTGGCGAAACATTTTGACCTACAGTGGTACGATCTCTGAATTAACCCTAGCCGACCTTGACCTGGAATATCTCTCGAATTCTCGCCACTTTCATCTCTCGTCGTTTTACCTTCAAAGCAATTTGCGGCATGACGTTCCCGAACTATTTCGCCGCCTGAAGGCTGCCGGACTCACCACCTCTCTTGATACCAATGACGACCCCGAGGACCGATGGGAGGACGATCTGCGCGACGTGCTGCGCTACGTGGACGTACTCATGCCAAACGAACGAGAGGCTTGCAAGATTGCCCATTCGGAGAACCTCGAGCATGCGATCGCGATACTTTCCGGGATGGTTCCCACGCTTGTGGTCAAGCTTGGAACGAAAGGTGCCATCGCCAAGCAAGGCGCTAAGGAATTACATTCTGCTGCCGTTGCAGTTGCATTCGTTGATCCGGTAGGCGCGGGTGACAGCTTCGATGCCGGATTCTTGCATGAGTATGTTCAAGGTGCCGACCTCTGGAACTGCCTGGAGTTCGGAAATTTGGTTGGCGCACTGTCGACGACGCGGACGGGGGGGACTGAAGCCTTTCGGGATGCGGATTATCGGAAGAATTTCTTTCGTGAACACACCAGGGACAGTTCCTCCGCAAATAAAAACGCCGGAGCACACTGAAAGAGGCTCCGGCGCTCTCGTATTTTATCAATCTGTGCTTACGAACATCTTGCCGCTGTCCTGCAAGAGTGCCGGATGGCTCTCTTCTGCATCCACTACGGCCAGCGCGGTGATGTTGACGATTTCCTCGACCTCGGCGCCGCGCGGCAACACGTACGCGGGCTTGCTCAGGCCCAACAAGATTGGTCCGATGGCTTCCGCTCCACCGACGCGCATGAGAAGTTTATAGGCAATGTTCGCCGAAGCAAGATCGGGAAAGATCAAAACATTCGCACCTCCCTTCAAACCCGAGAAAGGATAATCCCGCTCGAGGATCTCGGGAACGACGGCGGTATCCGCCATAATTTCCCCGTCGATGATGAGCGAGGGATCGCGATGTTTCGCTAGCTCGGTGGCGCGCCGCATCTTCTGACAGAATGGATGATTCGTGCTGCCGAAATTGGAGAAAGACAACATAGCCACACGCGGGGTCACATCGAAACGACGTGCAGCTTCAGCCGCACAGAGAGCAATTTCAGCCAGGTCCTCCGCACTCGGTTCAACATTTACCGAGCAGTCGGCCAGGAACAACAAGTCGCCTTTGCGAGTAACCAGGACATACAAACCCGAGACCTTGTGTACCCCCTCTCGGATTTTGATGATTTGTAACGCGGGGCGGATGGTGTCGGGATAATGTTGGGTCACGCCGGAAACCAGCGCATCGGCATCCCCCATGTGAACCATCAGCGAGCCGAAAACGTTGCGGTTGTCAATCAACTGCCGTGCTTCCGTGAGTGTCACGCCTCGGCGTTGTCGCAGCCAATAGAGCTCCTGAACGTAGACTTCGCGCCAGGCGGAGTTCTTTGGGTCGACGATTTCCGTGCCATTTAGCGGAACTCCAAGTTCCTCCGCCCGCGTGCGAATCGTGGTCTCGTTGCCCAGGAGAATGGGACGGGCGATCTTTTCCTCGAACAGAATGTGCGATGCACGGAGAACCTTTTCGTTCTCGCCTTCCGGAAACACCACGCGCTTGGGCTTGGCTTGCGCCTTGTGAATGACGATGCGCATGACCTCGTGCGCTTTGCCGAGGCGCTTCTCCAGTTGCTCGCGGTATTCATCGAGATTCACAGGTTCAAGGGCAACGCCAGTGTCCATCGCAGCTTTCGCGACCGCGGAGGCTTCCCAGACAAGAACGCGAGGATCGAATGGTGTCGGAATGATGTAGTCCGGCCCAAAGGCAAATCGCTGGACGCCGTAGGCGCGGCAAACGGAGTCGGGGACGTCTTCTTTCGCCAGAGCAGCCAGTGCGTGAGACGCAGCCAGCTTCATTTCCTCATTGATCGCCGTGGCATGTACGTCGAGTGCGCCGCGGAAAATGAACGGAAATCCCAGAACATTGTTCACCTGGTTTGGATAATCGGAACGCCCGGTGCACATCAAAATGTCTTTGCGCACAGCGCGGGCTTCGTCGTAGGTAATCTCGGGATCGGGATTGGCCATGGCAAACACAATGGGCTTCGGCGCCATGCTGCGGATCATCTCGGGTGTGAAGGCTCCCTTGACTGAAAGCCCGACCAGCACGTCTGCGCCTTCGACAATGTCTGCGAGTGTGCGCAGATTTGTTTTCTGCGCGAAGCGTTGCTTGTAGGGATTCATTCCCTCTGAGCGGCCGTCGTAAACCAGCCCCTTCGTATCAACAAGAAAAATGTTCTCTTTCTTAACGCCAAGACGGATGTAGTGCTCAGCCGAGGCGATGCCGGACGCCCCGGCTCCATTGAAAACAACTTTCACTTTGCCGATGTCTTTGCCGACGATCTCCAGCGCATTGATAAGGGCGGCGCCAGTGATGATCGCCGTGCCGTGCTGGTCGTCGTGAAAAACCGGAATTTTCATCGTCTTCTTCAGCGTTTCTTCGATGTAGAAGCATTCCGGCGCTTTAATATCCTCGAGATTGATACCGCCAAATGTGAGTTCCAGCAGCTGGCAAACTTTAATGACATCGTTTGGGTCGTGGCTATTCACCTCTATGTCAAAAACGTTGACATCTGCAAAGCGCTTGAAGAGCACGGCCTTGCCTTCCATAACAGGCTTGCCGCCCAGCGCACCGATGTCTCCCAGGCCCAACACGGCCGTTCCATTCGTGACGACCGCGACCAGGTTGCCGCGTCCCGTGTATTTGAAGGCGTCATGTGAGTTGTTCTTGATTTGCAGACATGCCTCGGCTACACCGGGCGTG
>JAFAGX010000586.1 GCA_019237515.1 Acidobacteriaceae bacterium | reverse complement strand
TCCGGCGTACCAATCTCAGCACCGTTATTGTGGCTGACGGTTTCAGCTGCCGTGAGCAGATCTCGCAGCTTTCGAATCGGCGCGCGCTGCATTTCGCTGAACTCCTGAAACTGGCCCTTGGGAGCAACGGTTCTCGGCCGAGCGTCTTGCCAGAACAGCAGATTCTCCGGGACCACGAAGCCGCTGTGAGGAAATCCAAAGTGCGTTCTGCAATTGCTCTCGCTGGCATCGCAGTCGCAGCAGCGGGGCTCATCTGGGCAGGACGGAAAAAAGCTTCTTCATCATGAATCCCATGCTGCGACCAACCAGGCCTTCGAATGTGAAAGTTGCACTGTACGTTCACACCACGTGCCGCGATGTTCTGATTTAGGGGCAAGCTTCTCGACTTGCAGATACGACGCCTTAAGCTATACTTCGTGCGCAGGGCCGTGTTCGGCAAGTGACCTGATGAGTTCTGGAGACTCAAAAACAAACGGCAGCACGTCAAAGATGCCTGCCCCGGAAGACCGCAAGCCGTGGGTTACAAGTTTGGAAGCTCGTTTTGCCGAAGCAGAGCCAAACCTGAGTGGCAGCCGTCAGCGCCTCATCCGCGAGATTCTCGATCATCCGGAAGAAACCTATTTCCTGTCGTCGCGTGCGCTGGCCAAGCGCTACGAACTTGACCCAACCACGATTGTTCGCACTATTCAGGCTTTAGGTTACAAGCGCTACAGCGAATTTGCTGCGGACCTGCGTTCGCATTTCGTGACTCGAATCACGCCATATGCAGTGATGAAGTCCGCTGTGCGCGAGAAGAGAAGTGTCGCCGATCATGTTGAGCATACGCTGGAGATGGACATCAACAATCTGAACACACTGCGCGCCCAACTGGATGTTCCCCGCGTTCTGGAAATCGCCAAGCGTATTGATCGCGCCGGCCGCATTGTCGTTGTCGGCATCGATTTTGCGGCTCCTCTGGCCAATCTTCTGGCTTATGGTCTGGTTTCGATCGGCTACGACGCAGAAGCGCCAGTTGGCTCAACCGGAAACCTGCATCAGAAGATCCTGCTGCTAGGGCCGAAAGATCTGCTGGTCGCAATCAGTTTTGGTCGGTGTCTTCAAGACACTGTCGATTCCGTGATCCGCGCCCGCGACAACCGCGTGCCAACGTTTGGATTGACGGACAACGAAAAAAGCCCGATCGCGAGGTTCTGCGATTCATCCTGGGTCATGTCGATCGCCAGCCCGTCATTCCATGGTTCGTATGTTGCAGTAGTTTCTGCGATGAATGCGCTGCTGGTAGCCTGCTCCCAACTTCATCCCCAGCGTTCTCTCGAGGTTCTGCGGCGAAAAGAGCAGGATTTCCGATCACGCTGGTATACTCCGATGCCAGGAAAGGCCGGGCATTAAGAAATATTTATAAACGGCACCGGGCCGCTATTCAGATTTCTCCCATCCGGGCCCGTGCAAAACTCGCCCGGCTCTTGATCCGGTTAAATTGCCGCTTTCATACTCCAGCTGTCCGTTGACAAAGACGTATTTCACTCCTTCTGAAATCTGGGCGGGATTCTCGTAGGTCGCCTTATCGATGATGGTTGTGGGATCGAACACCGTAACGTCCGCGAAAAAGCCTTCTTTTAGCAATCCGCGATTTCTCAGCCGCTCTCGCTGAGCCGGCAACGACGTAATCTTTCGAATCGCCTGTTCTAAGGGAAGCAACTGCTCATCGCGGACATAGTGTCCGAGCAACCGCGGCATGCTTCCAAATGCACGCGGATGCGTGTGAGCATCGTAAAGCGGCCCATCCAACGACATTTCACTGCCGTCCAATCCGATGCTCGTCCACGGCTGTTTCAATCCGTAGCGCATATCGTTTTCGCTCGCGATGAAATAGATCGCACCGGTCTGTGCCTTGTCCGCGGTCACCAGAGCCATGAGCGCGTCCAGCGGATCTTTCTTCTGCGCTTCCGCGAACTGCGCCAATGTTTTTCCGTTGAATTGCTTGAAATCGGGATTTTCGATTCCGGAGAGAAGAATTCCGGTCGCGCCTCCGCTGCCAAGATAGAGATTCTCCCAATTGGGATGTTCGCCCGCCATCTCCTGCTTAATCCTGGCCCGCGTCGCAGGATCTTTCAGTCGCTCGAGCAGTTTTGCCACGCCGCCATCGGCGACCCAGGGCGGCAAACTCGAAGCTAATGCAGTTCCACCAGCAATGTAGGGATACATGTCAGCCGAAACGTCCTGTCCCGCGGCGCGCGCCGCCTGGATCATTCCAACAATTTTCGGCATGGATCCCCATCGCGGCTTTCCGATCACCTTGAGATGAAAAATTTCAACCGGCACATGGGCTTCTCTTCCAATGCGCAAAGCTTCATCGATTGCGGCGGCTTCGCTCTGTCCCTCGCTGCGCATATGACTCGCATAGATCCCTCCGTATTGCGAGACAACTTTGGCCAATTCAACCAGTTCCTCGGTTTTGGCATAGTGGCCCGGAGGATAAATCAGCGCGGTTGAGATACCGAATGCGCCTTGCCGCATTGCACCGGCCACAAGAGCTTTCATCTTCTCAAGTTCTTCGGCGTTCGGCGCGCGATCGGCGTCCCCGAGAATGGCTTCCCGCACCTGCGCGGCTCCGACGTAAGTTCCAATGTTCAGCGGCGTCCCGAGTTTCTCCAGTCGGCTGAAGTAGCCATCCAGCGTTGTCCAGTCCACTTTCAGGTGATAGTGGTCGAGTTCGGGTTGCAGTGGCGCAAGCGTGAGTTCATTTTGGGGAGCGATCGAAGCTCCTTCTCCTGTGATCTCGGTTGTAATCCCCTGTGACAGTTTGCTTAAAGCGCGATTGTCGATGAGCAAAGCCATTTCAGACTGGCCGAGCATGTCGATGAAGCCGGGCGCAACCACAAGATCATGCGCGTCGATCACGCGCTTCGCTGTCGAATTGCCTAAATATCCGATCTTGGCAATACGGTCGCCAACGATTGCCACATCGCCGGAGACCCATGGGTTTCCCGAACCATCGATGATTCGCGCATTCTTGATGATGACATCGTAAGCGTTGCTCTGGTCGGACTGTGCGAACGCGAAGAAACATGAACCAACTATCGCCATCACGCTAACAAAGCTTTTCATCATGGACTGTCTTCTCGCTGCCATTAGACCTGAACCGTCACTCCCGCCTTCCAATCCCTCGACCGAACAGTGAGGCGTTCCACCAGATCGCGGCGCACTGTATATCCAATACCAGGCCGGTCCGGGACGCGGATGGTTCCTC
>JAFAGX010000328.1 GCA_019237515.1 Acidobacteriaceae bacterium | reverse complement strand
CAAGAATTGGTTCAGCCGCTGATTGAGTACTAGACATTCGGCCCGGCTCTAACTTTTCTTGGGTTGTTTCTTTTCTCGCATCCGCGAAGGCTTGGATCGCTTGGTGCGCGGCATGTGAGTTTCGAAGGTAACCAACACGCTTGAGTTAGATTCAGGATACGCGACAGCACTCAAGTGAATATCCATGTCACCAGAATGCGAATCCAGTCGCACTTTGGCGATGCCTGAGCGGCCGCCGGTCTTTAATACCTCTGCGCACTTTCGCACTAAAATTTTGCGGAGTGGAACAGGTAAACGAGCTGCCTCGAGATCCTGCTCTTCCGCGCCCCGCAGCCGCAGCAGCCGAGCGGCCGCACGATTGTAAAAACTGATTCGGCCTTCCTGGTTCACTATGAGTACCGGCAGACCCATGCGTTCTGCGCATAGGCTTGATTGAGCAGGTCCGTTTCCTTGGTGCGATCCGCTAACTCCAGATTCGTGGTTTGTAGTTCTTCGTTGAGCGACTGCAATTCCTCGTTTGTGGTGGCCAACTCTTCATTGGTGGATTGCAGCTCGTCGTTCGTGGCCTCAAGCTCTTCATTTGTGACCTGCAGCTCTTCATTCGATGTTTCCAGATCGTTGCCGGTCATGCGTAATGCTTCCACCGTGTGCTCGAACCGCTCTTCCAAGGTGACGTCTTCGCATTGCAGCAATGTTCCAATGCGCTCGCCGTCCTCATTGACCAGCGGCTTCAACCGGACTTCCACCAGAGGGCTTTCCTTCTGGGTTCCCACTCGAGTGCGGAAATCCGCCGGCAAGGAATCGAGTTTGCCGAGATAACTTGCCAGTTCCGGCAGGCTGGTCAACATGCCTGTATCTTCGACCCTCTGGCCCGTTAATTGAGATTTGCTGATCCCCAGCAACCTTGTGATTGCGCGATTGCACTCGGCAATAGTGCCGTCAGTCGCAATGATCATGATTCCGGTTTTCAGGGAATCCAGGACGTATGCCTCGTCTTTCCGCAGCACCGGCGATTTCAGATCAGGCGGCTTCCCATCCAGCGTCTTGGTTGCAGTCCCTGTTAACGCCATTGCTTTCTGGTGCATAGGTCTTGGCTAAAACTTATTCTAAAGTCAACTACAGATATTAATAGCTCCCAACTTCGTTTGACACTAATTGTGGCGCAACTTGGCGCTTGGCAACCACGCCGGTCAGGAATAATGTAGCCTCGAGTGGTGGGAACGCAAGACCCGGGCTGGCTGGGAAAGCGTGACGGCCAGCCTCCCGCCGCTTGTGAATCGCAGCCTTCCTCCAAGTAATTACCGCGACCGTCAGTCATCACATTTTGAACTAAACAAAAAAGGCAGGGTCAACACCCTGCCTTATCGAAAATCATTCGGGTCCCTATTTGCTGCGGTTGACTGCTTTCCTGAGTTCGGCCCCCGGGGTGAACTTCGCCACCTTGCGTGCGGCGATCTTGATGGTTGCGCCGGTCTGCGGATTACGTCCATTGCGTGCTTTTCTCTGCGAGACCGAGAAAGTGCCAAAACCAATGAGCGCCACCCTCTCCCCTTTTTTCAATGCGCCCGTAATTGCCTCCACCGATGTGTCGATTGCGGTCCCTGCCTGCGCTTTGCTGATACCTGCGCCTGCAGCGATGCGGTCAATGAGATCGGCTTTGTTCATCGTCTCTCCTGGCAGGTCTCTGGTCCTCAGAAACCGCGCTGGAATGGCGTTTTCCGAGGTGTAGAAACCCAGCGGCCCTATTTAGCGCCGCATAGAGACGAAAGTCAACTGTGGAAATGTGTGGGAATCCGGGAACTAATCCTTCCGAATGCCGCTCGCAGCGGCAACTTCGTTACTTTGGCATTACTGTCACCCTAGATTCACGCTGATTTGCCGCACGCCTCTGTTACGCTCTAGGCAATACCCGAATGAATCAGTCACCCTATTTCCAGCAGGTGATCTGCGCCTGAAATGCTGACTCGCGCACTCCGCTTACTTCGCCCATCCCATCAGCACAGCGCCTTTTCCGCCACGCTGCTGATGATCACCGCAGTCATGCTCTCCCGCGTAATCGGCTATGTTCGCGAAGCGTACATCGCCTGGGCGTTCGGCGCGGGCCCTCAGACCGATGCCTACGTTGCCGGTTTTACGATCCCCGATGTCTTGAATTACCTGGTCGCGGGTGGCACTGCCTCCATCACCTTCGTTTCCATATACACCCGCTTTCTCGCAAGCAGCAAAGAGGAGGAAGCCCAGAAAACGTTCTCCGTCATCATCACTGTCATGACTGTGGTGCTGGGCATTGGCACTATTCTTGCCGAGATCTTCACGCCGCAGATCGAGCGGCATCTGTTTAGCGGCTTCACCTTCGACCAGCTTCAGTTATGCGTTCACCTGACCCGTATTCTCCTGCCCGCCCAAATCTTCTTTTATGTCGGCGGCGTCGTCTCAGCGGTATTGCTGTCGCACCGCCTGTTTCTGTTTCCCGCATTCGGCCCGCTGCTTTATAACCTCGCAATCATTGTTGGTGGTTTGCTGTTTTCTCGCCAAATTGGCATTGCGTCGCTCGCTTACGGCGCGCTGATTGGCAGTTTTCTCGGCCCCTTCCTGGTGAACGCAATCGGGGCGCGGCGAATCGGCACCGGCTACAGCATTTCCTTCGATACTCGCAATCCTGCCTTTCGCGAGTGGGTGCGTCTCTCGATCCCTTTGATGCTGGGCGTTTCCCTGGTCACCGCGGATGACTGGATCCTCCGCTATTTCGCATCCAGCAGCGTGGGCGACATCACCCGCCTGAACTATGCCAAACGCTTGTTCGCGGTTCCAATCGCAGTCCTCGGCCAGGCAACCGGGCAGGCCTCGCTTCCCTTTTTTGCCCGTCTCTTCGGCGAAAAGCGAATGCAGGAATTCAGCGCGACCGTGAACGCCTCGATCTATCGGATTGCAGCCGCCTCACTCCTTGCCACCAGCTTGATGACTGTGACCGCCTTGCCCCTGATTGACCTCGTCTATCGCCGCGGCCGCATGCATTTCGCCGATTCGCAGACCACCGCCGTCTATTTCTTTTGGTTTTCGCTTTCGTTGGCTTTCTGGTCGGCGCAGGCTCTCTACGCTCGAGCCTTTTATGCCGCAGGCGATACCCTCACCCCCATGATCGCCAGCAGCATCATCACCGCCGCTTCCATCCCCATGTACGCCGTGCTTTATCACACGTTGTCGACGAGAGGGCTTGCGATCGCCTCCGATTTTGGAATTCTTGCCAATACAGTTGTC
>JAFAGX010000288.1 GCA_019237515.1 Acidobacteriaceae bacterium | reverse complement strand
TGAACCCGGTCTTTTTCTCGCCAACCAACTTCAAAGAGATCGTTCATTGGTTACATCACGATGGCATTCGTCATAGCGGGTACGCCTTCGATGGAAATCTGTACATGAATTTTCCGGCGCGTCTGCTTGCCGGAGTTCCCTGGTATTTCTACATCTGGTTGCTGGCGGTAAAGACTCCAATTCCCGTATTGCTGGCCATCGTGGTTGGAGGCATCCTTCTCCTGCGAGATCGCCGGACTCTCGCGTCCTGCTTCTTTCTTGGATTTGGCGTGCTGCAGCTGGCCGCGCTCTCTATCAGCGGCGCAAAGTGGATTCGCTATTCACTCAGCATGCTGCCTTTCCTGTTCCTCGCGGCTGGATATGCAGTGGAAAAAATCTGGCAATACGCAAGGCGCAGAGAAGTATCGCTGGTCGCCGCTGGAATGGCGGCCATCATCCTGTTTGCTTGGCCACTGATCGAAACACGCGCGTGGGCACCCTATTATCCGTTCTATTTGAACTCGATTGGCGGAGGGACAAAGAACATTGCGCGGTATTTTGCCCCCGACGAGGTATCAGAATTCGACACGCGTGAAGTCGCACAACAAATTTGTCCGGTGGCACCGCGAGGTGCAACGCTGGCGACAGCTCGCCCGATGAGTATGGGTTATTATATTGAGAGCTTCGGGCGCTCAGACATTCAGGTTGTGCCCCTTTATGATCGCTCCTATGCGCCTCATCAGGGCGATCTGATCGTTCTGGAGCCCTCGCGCCGGTTCCTTGAGACGCAAAGATACTTCGACTTTCTCACCAAGTCGGGCATGCCAAACCGGGAGGTCCGTGTGGGCCCGGTTCTGGCGAGTACCATTTATGTTTTTCAAGACTCGGGCAATTTTCCGACTGGCACGAGCCAGGAACTAATGGCCGCGCAATCGCGAAAACCAGAGTCTTCGGCCTACCGAAATCTTCACAAGCCGGACTGGGCGGGTGTATTAACCGCTTATTTCTGGCACCCATTTGAGAGGCAACAACCATGATGCAGCTTTCCAAACTCGTAAAACTCAGTGCGCGATTCATTCTGCCACTGCCGCTCTTGCTTCTGAGCCTGGCAGCAATCGCTCAGGATGCGACCGTGTCAGCTCCTTTAACCGCTGACGAAGTCATCCAGCGAGTCGTCGTGATGAATGAACTCCGCGCCAAGGCTCTCGACACTTACTCCAGCGTCCGCAGCTACCACCTTGAATGTCATTGCCTGTCGCACAAGAAGGCAGACATGGTGGTGCGTGCCGATTACAAAGCACCAGATCAGAAGGAATTTACCGTCCTTTCAGAAAGCGGCTCCGGCACGGTCCGCAATAAGGTTTTCAAGAAGCTGCTCGAAGCCGAACAAGAGTCGATGCGCGAGGAAAACCAGCAGCGTTCGGCTATAACACCCGAGAACTACAGCTTTCGCCTATCCGATTACCAGAAGACCGACAGCGGTGAGTTTTACGTGCTGGAGGCTAAGCCACGGACCAAGAACAAGTTCCTCATTCGCGGCCGTCTTTGGGTGAACGCCAGTGATTTCGCCGTCACGCGCGTCGAAGGCGAACCAGCGATGAATCCTTCCTGGTGGACTGAGAAAACTGACTTTCAACGCAGTTATCAAAAAATTGGCGACTTCTGGCTCCCCGGCTCAAACGAGAGCACGACCAAGGTGCGCGTCTTTGGCACCGCAGTGCTGACCATCACCTATGGGGAATACCAGATCACTGCAGCCTCAGCCGAAAACTCATCTACTGAAAAGCTCACCCGGGGACAGTAATTCGGGGTACTAAACTCCCGCAGAAGTATCTCTTTCGCGTCGTCTCTGACGACGCGTTTCTCCTTTGCCCCTCATCCGCTTGCCGAGCTCTATGAAAGCCTTTCATCGAAGCCGCAGATCTCGACTGTCACCCGACAACAGTTCGTCATGACCTCGCGTAGGGCGCTGCCCACATGTGGGCGTAAGACCCCGAGTTCCCGTGTCGATGTCCTTTGTCTGCAGGCAATTCCGCTTGGCACACCAGTTGCTTTGGAAGATGCGTGACGACCCAAAGTCCGGCGGACGAAGTGCTGGACTAGTAAAAGGGCAGTCAAGAACGATCGCGCCTGGAAGGGATCAACGAGCAATGCCAAGTTATATTGACCATCATTCGGACTTAGTTCAGTCCATTCCATATCCGGTTTATCAAGGGCCAGGGCTGCGAATTGATGCATGGGGTGCAGCAGTTCCGCGCGACAAGAAGAAACAACCTCGTGTCTCCTCCACTCCGAACGAAAGAAAAGATGATGGCTTGCTGTTTGAGGACACCCTTATTTTGTCAGGTCGGAAGTCACGACCGCGAAATGTGTGGGCGGCAATTGGATCACTTACGTTGCAGTCGCTCTTGTTAGCCGCCGTGATCATCATTCCCCTGTATCACACAGAAATACTGCCGAAGATGGGAACGGTGACAATGCTCTATGCACCGCCGCCTCCGCCTCCTCCGCCGCCGGCTTCCAGTGCTACAAGGCTTCGAACACCGACGCCCGTCTCCACATTCAAACCCACAAGTATCAGCCTTCCCACTCCCGCGCAGAAGACGCAAGAAGCGCCTCCAACCCCGGCGGGTATGGTCGGTGGAGTAGTGGGAGGGGTTCCTGGCGGAGTAATCGGCGGAGTTCCCGGGGGAGTGCTTGGTGGAGTATTAGCTACCAGCGCTACTGCGCCGGTTCTCGCCAAAGCGGCCGATCCTGCGCCTGTCAAAAGAGTCCGTCTCGCCCAACGGGTAGTCGAGGCCAATTTGATCCATGACGTCGCGCCGACGTATCCGCCTGAGGCTGGCCGGGCACGAATTGAAGGAGCCGTAGTGCTATGGGCTGTGATCGGCAAGGACGGCACCGTGCAGGATGTGCGAGTCGAGAGCGGTTTACCAATGCTGGCACAAGCTGCCATCGATGCGGTGAAGCAGTGGCGCTACAAACCCTACCTGTTGAACGGAGAACCGGTAGAAGTCGATTCCCGCATCACGATTAACTTCACGCTCTCCAGCTAGTTTGCCGCCGATCAAAGTAGCGAGACAGTTTTGGCTAGACCAGGTAATCGCAGTGACAGAGTTTGAGTGTGGATAAGGTCCAGATTCTAAGTAAGAGGAAAGGCAGCAATCCAGTGTCACGAAATCATCACAACACGCTTACGATTCTTAGCCCGTATTTGCAATGGTTCCTGAAAGCGACGCAACTATTGCTGCTGATCACCCTCGCCGGCGCTTTGGTATTTGTTGTTCCTGTATCCGCGCAGCTTGCCGAGCTGTCGCAGACAAAAGCAGGAAACATCCTGGGTACGGTGAACGATGTCAACAACGACCCCGTTCCCGACGCTACGGTCGTTCTTCAGGCGTCCGGCGGCAATCGCTTAACATCGGCAACAAAGGACGACGGAACTTTTGCATTCCATGATGTAACGCCGGGACCGTATCAGGTCACCATCACGGCCGAAGGCTTTGCAGAATGGACCTCGACCGCTAGCCTCGAACCGGGGCAAGACAAAACTCTAAGCGACATAAAACTGCGCATCACCGCTGTGCAGCGAACGGTAACTGTGGGTTATTCGCAGAAGGAAGTTGCGCAACAACAGCTCAAAGCTGAAGAACAGCAGCGCGTTTTGCGTTTTATCCCCAACATGTATGT
>JAFAGX010000249.1 GCA_019237515.1 Acidobacteriaceae bacterium | reverse complement strand
GCCTCCGCCGAACAACTGGGCTTACATCTGGAATTCCGGCAGGTGCAAGAGATTCTGGAGCTAGCGTCGAAGTCGTGCGGCGTAACCGACCTTCCGGAACAGTGGCGTGTTTCCTCTGAGCGGGGAAAATTGCGCTTCGGTCGCGTGCGCGGATCCTGGCTGGCCTGCGAATATGAGTACCGGCTGGCTGTGCCGGGTAGGTTAGATGTTCCTCAAATCGGTTCGCGTTTTGAAGCCGTAGTGCTGACCGGATGTTCTTCGGAAGTTTATAATCGCGAGCACCTCCTGGATCGGGCACGCCTGAACCCGGAGCTAGTTGTGAGAAACTGGCATCCTGGAGACCGGTACTGGCCCGCACATCGGAAAGAGCCCAAAAAGATTAAGGAGCTCCTGCAGGAGCATCATGTGATCGGCCAAGAGAAGAAACAATGGCCGGTCATATTGAGCGGAACCGATGTGGTCTGGATGCGCGGATTTCCCGTACCGGCACAATTCCAGCCATTGCGCGGGAAGACTGATGTTGTGCTGCTAGAAGAAACAGGGTGGAATGTACAAAATGACAGGTAATCGCGCGGTAAAGTTCGAACATCACTAACTCAAACGATGAATACGAGCACAAAAGTCATTCCTTTGCGAGTCGTTATTTCCGAGGAGCAGATCCAGAAACGGGTAAGGGAACTGGCCCGGCAAATCTCGGACGATTACCGCAGCCGAACCGTACACGTCCTTGCTCTTCTGGAAAATGCGTTCATCTTTACTGCCGACCTGGTTCGGGCAATGGATGTACCCGTTGTCTGCCAGTTCATCAAACCCAGGTACCGCAGGGAGCTCGAGGGCAAGCCGGAGGGTTTCATAGAAATTTTCTTCAGCCACGACGGAGATATCCGCGGTCAACACGTGCTCATGGTCGAAGGGCTCATTCACTCTGGCGTGACCACCGAGTTTCTGATGAGCGATCTGCGCAGCCGCGGGGCAGCCTCGGTCAAAGTTGTCACTTTATTGGACCGGCAGGCTGCGCGGAGGGTGCAGCTGCAGCCGGACTATTTCGGCTTTCTGGTGGATGAGGCCTTCCTGATCGGCTATGGTTTAGGTTCTCCGGAGCAGACAAATCGAAACTTGTCTCACGTAGCGTCTGCATCGTAGTCTGCTGCCGTGACTTAAGTCATGCCCAAGTAGGCTGCGCGTTTTTCCACAATTCAGGTTAGAATGGCGGATGCTGGCAATTCCTTCTATCCAAATACTGTTGCCAGCATCTAATTAGTGCAAGGCTGCGTTGGATAGGCGGCCGGCTTCTCAGGAGCCTCTTTAGGTGAATTCAACAGTTAAAACCGTGGTTTTCTGGCTGGTAATTGTGCTCTCTGCCTTCCTGCTTTGGCAGGTTGTGAAGGCTGGAGGCGCAGGCAATAAAGAGAAAGATATCAACTTTTCCCAGTTCCTGAATGACGTGGAGCAGGGGAATGTAAAAGAAGTGACGATTACCGGCATGGAAGTGCGCGGGAAGTTCCAGAACGACAACTCGGCCTTCCACACGACCGTTCCCCAGAATTATCCGGAAATGATTAAGACGCTGCGTGAAAAAGGCGTTGTGATGAATTTCCGCGACATCAACAGCGGCAGCTGGCCAAGCTGGCTGCTGAACCTGGCTCCGCTCATTCTGTTAGCTGCTCTGTGGTTCTTCATGATCCGCCAGATGCAGACGGGGGGAAACAAAGCTCTTTCGTTCGGCAAGAGCCGGGCGCGGCTCCTCTCGATGCAACAGAAGAAGGTTACGTTCAAGGACGTGGCCGGCGTCGACGAAGCAAAAGAAGAACTGCGAGAGATCATCGAGTTCCTGCGCGAAGCGCAGAAGTTCCAGAAACTGGGCGGCCGGATTCCTAAAGGCGTGCTGCTTGTCGGACCTCCAGGTACCGGCAAAACGCTTCTCGCCCGAGCCGTTGCCGGTGAAGCGAACGTTCCGTTTTTCTCCATCTCCGGATCGGATTTCGTAGAGATGTTTGTCGGCGTCGGCGCTAGCCGCGTTCGTGACTTGTTCGAACAGGGCAAGAAAAATGCCCCTTGCATTATTTTCATCGATGAAATCGATGCTGTGGGCCGTCATCGTGGCGCGGGTCTGGGCGGTGGTCACGACGAGCGCGAGCAGACACTGAACCAGTTGCTGGTCGAAATGGACGGCTTTGAATCGAACGAAGGCGTCATCCTGATGGCTGCGACCAACCGGCCAGACGTGCTCGATCCGGCATTGCTGCGACCGGGGCGTTTCGATCGCCGCGTGGTGGTGAACCGGCCTGATGTCCGGGGTCGCGAAGAGATCCTTCGCGTTCACACGCGCAAGATTCCCTTGGCTGATGACGTTGATCTTTCGGTATTGGCACGAGGTACACCTGGTTTCTCCGGAGCTGATCTGGCCAATATGGTCAATGAAGCTGCCTTAGGCGCGGCACGGCAGAACCGCAAAGCGGTGCTGATGTACGACTTCGAGATCGCCAAAGACAAGGTCCTAATGGGCGTGGAGCGCAAGTCGCTGCTGCTCTCAGAAGAAGAGAAAAAGGTTACTGCCTATCACGAAGCGGGACACGCCTTGGTCGCGGCTAAGCTGCCCAACTCCGATCCGCTGCACAAAGTCACGATCATTCCACGTGGCATGGCTCTTGGCGTGACCATGCAGTTGCCGATCGATGACAAGCACAACTACACCAAGGATTACCTCGAAACTGAGATTGCCATCATGATGGGCGGGCGTCTCGCTGAAGAGATGTTTCTGAGCCAGATGAGCACCGGCGCCGGCAATGACATCGAACGTGCCACCGAAATGGCGCGGAAGATGGTTTGCGAGTTCGGCATGAGTGAACTCGGGCCTCTGACTTTTGGCAAAAAAGAAGAGCAGATCTTCCTTGGCCGCGAGATAGCACAGCATCGTGACTACAGCGAAGCCACCGCAATCAAGATTGACGAAGAAGTCAAACGGATTGTGGATCAGGGCTACAAGACGGCGAAGAACGTTTTGGCGGAGAACCACGATACTCTGGTCCAGATTGCCCTGGCATTGTTAGAACGCGAAGTCCTCGACGCCAACGAAATCAAGATGATTATAGAAGGCAAGGACTTGCCGAAGGTCGTGCCGCCCTCCAAGTCTGATGATGGCGTTCAGCAGGTTCTGAAACCTGAGCCGGGGCGACCGGGAATCGCCAAAGGTGGCGAGAGCCCAGCCAGGGCATAATCTCGAAGATTGATGATTGCTGAGGCGGCCAGATGGCCGCCTTTTTTGTTCTAAACAACTGATACCTGAACCAGCTTCGCCGCCTTGTAACCCCTATAAATCGCATACAGCGCGAACACGTGGAACCCCACGGCCAAGTAATCGCGCAAGCAAACCAGGACTACCCCGTCGATCCCGTAAAGAGCCATTCCGCTCACGAATGCCCACTTCTCCGTCTTGACCGCGAATCGGCCAAACAGAACAAAAATTGCGGCGATGAACCCGCTGATTACAAGATCGACAACCGGTCCAGCCTCGCCGGCGCGCTTGGCCAACCCGTCCACAACAGAAGTTATTCCCAAGCCGACCACAAAATGGAGGTTGCCGCCCCTGAGCACCACGAGTGAATTGATCATCGAGAGACCGGCAATCCAGTAGAACCACTTGGCCCCGGCGCGGGCCTGCGCGGCGGCCATCATCTTCGATACGGCGATTCGCTCATTGACATGAGCGATGCGTTCGCTTGATTGCGCAAACGCTACACCCAAACCTGTGGCCATTGAAACCTCCAAATTCCAAGCGAGGGAGGCCCGCCACAACTCAACGGGGTAAGGCTGGAATTCCATAAGCGTAAGCTGGCGTTCCCGCGGGGAATAGATATCCGCCGGACATGCCCATGGACTGGGTTGGTCTTACCACCTTAGCGAAAGTAACAGTTACCCGTTCACAATGGCCATCATATGTTCGGGATAGCGCTCGCCAGAGGCTACTCCCTGGGGGAAAATCTCTTCCAGGCGGCGCAAATCTACAGGGCTCAGCCGGATGTCGACGGCAGCCACGTTCTCTTCCAGATACCGGCGGTGTTTCGTCCCTGGGATCGGAACAATATTCTCGTCCTGCGCCAGTACCCACGCCAACGCAAGTTGGGATGGTTTGCAGCCCTTTTCTGTCGCGATCTCCTCAACGGCATGAACCAGGTCGAGATTCTTCTGGAAATTCTCGCCCTGGAAGCGAGGTGAGTTGCGACGGTAATCATCCGCCGGGAGATCCTCGAACCGGCGGAACTGGCCCGTTAAGAAGCCGCGCCCGAGCGGGCTATAGGCTACAAAACCAATGCCAAGCTCGCGGCAGGTGGGCAAGATCTTATCTTCCGGATCACGGGTCCAGAGTGAATACTCAGTCTGCAACGCGGTAATCGGATGGATTTTCATGGCCCGCCGGACCGTATTGGGACTCGCCTCCGACAATCCGATATGCCGCACCTTACCTGCTCGCACCAGTTCGGCCATCGCGCCGACGGTTTCCTCTATGGGAGTGTTGGGATCTACTCGGTGCTGGTAATAGAGGTCGATGTGATCGACACCCAGGCGACTTAGGCTTGCCTCGCAAGATTTTCGAACATAGTCCCGCTTGCCATTCACCCCGCGAACATTCGGATTGGCTGGATCGCGAACAATGCCGAACTTGGTTGCCAGGACAACCTTGTCGCGTCTGCCTTTGATTGCTCGTCCCACCAGTTCTTCGTTTTTATACGGGCCGTATACGTCAGCCGTGTCCAGGAAGTTGATTCCCAGATCAAGCGCGCGATGAATGGTCGCGATTGACTCGTCGTCATTGCGTCCGCTGTAGAACTCCGACATCCCCATACAGCCAAGGCCGATCGCCGAGACCGCCAGACCCGCCCGTCCGAGCTTACGAGTCTTCATGATTGCTCCTTGCAAAAAGAGTTAAGCAGAGAAGAATGCATATTCAAGATTACTTTTCATAGATGCGAGTATTGCGATGAAGGGACCTCGCGAAATGCAGCGATTAGCTAGCAGCAACTGTGATGATGGGCCTGCCAGCCGGGTGCACTTCGCCGACTTCTAATGCAGGCACTCCGGCCTGATTGAGCGCCCGCCAGAGACTCATGGCATCTTCGCTGGCCACCGAGATCAACAGTCCTCCGGCGGTTTGCGGATCATAAAGAAGCGCCTTAAGCTCCTCGCTAGGCCCACCTTCATACGCGACCACACATTCTGCAAACTCGCGATTGGCTTTCAATCCGCCGGGAATGTAGCCCGCCCTCACGCAATCGGTTGCACCTTCAAGCAGGGGAATACGATTTGCATGAAGATGCAGGGAGACGTTCGAGCCCAGGGCCAGTTCTCGCGCGTGCCCGATAAGGCCGAAGCCGGTGACGTCGGTCATCGCATGTACTTTGAAGTTCGGCTGGACCGACGAGTCGCCCGTCTCCACATAGCCATGTTTTCCGGCTATGACCTCAGCAGCCTGTTTGTTCAGCGTAGTCATCGAGGCAACCGCCGCATCGATCCATGATTTCTTGGCTACGCCTTTCTTAATGGCGGTCGAGATGACGCCCGTTCCTAGTGCCTTTGTAAGCAGCAAACGATCTCCGGGTCTAGCGCCGGAATTCGTAAGCACTCTTCGCGGATCAATCAAACCGGTTACGGAGTAGCCGAATTTCGTCTCGTCATCGCGAATGCTATGCCCACCTATAATCGTGCAACCAGCTTCGATCATCTTGGATAAGCCGCCAGCGAGAATTCGTTCCAGGATTTCGAGATCGCCTTTTTCGGGAAAGCAGACCATCGCTAATGCCGTAAGCGGCCGGCCCCCCATGGCATAGACATCACTCAACGAATTGGTCGCCGCAATCTGCCCAAACGTGAACGGATCGTCGACGATAGGCGTGAAGAAATCGACGGTCTGCACCAAAGCATTGTCGGGTGCGATTTGATACACGCCGGCGTCGTCGGCGTGATCGAAGCGAACCAGAACATTCGGATCGTGTTGCCGGGCTAATTTCCCAAGCACCTTGTCCAGCGCCGCTGGACTCAGCTTGGAAGCTCAACCCGCAGCTTTGACCGACTCCGTCAACCGGAATGGTTTCGTTTCTGGCATACCTGCATTGTAAATTCCTCCGCGATCCTCTGCGGTTTTCTTCACCACCGAGCAACACAACTGCGGCGCCGGCACATGATCCACTACAATGCTCAAGCAGAGCCATGCCGGACCCGGATCCTGTCACCGAATTATTGAAGAATGCAAAAACGATTGCCGTCGTGGGGCTCTCAGACAGTCCGCTGCGTCCGAGTCATGGCGTGTCGGCATACATGCAAAGCCACGGCTATCGCATCATTCCAGTCAATCCCAATATCAAAGAAGCGCTCGGCGAAGCGGCGTATGCCTCTCTGCTGGATGTGCCCGAAAAAGTCGATATCGTCAATGTGTTCCGCCGATCGGAATTCGTCGGCGAAGTCGTCGATCAAGCGATTCAGTTGAAGGTTCCGGTCATCTGGATGCAGGAGGATGTAATCAATGAGGCTGCCGCTGAAAAGGCGCGAAAACATGGCATTTACGTGATCATGGATCGCTGCATTCTCAAGGAGCACCGGACGAGATTACGATGACACTTAGCCCTTCACGAAAATCACCGTCGCGTCATCCTTCAACCCGGCGCCGTTTGCGAATGAGCGGACATCCTCAAGCAGGCTCTCAGGGCACGGATCGGTTTTCGCGAAATAAGCCTGGAGACGTTGCACCCCGTACTCTTCGGCTTGGGCGTTCTCTGCTTCCGTGATGCCATCGCTATACAAGAGCAACTTCGAGCCTTTTGGAAAGGCGATCTCACATTCCGAAAAATCGCTGCTTCCAATGCCGAGCGGCAGCCCGCGCTCGGTGTTTAACAAGCGCGATTCGCCGGCTGAGACCAGCAATGGCGGCAAGTGCCCGGCGTTTGCGAATGTGACGGTTCTCTTTTCCGGATCAACCACCGCATAAACCATCGTCACAAATCGTCCAGCGGGAAAGTCATTCACCAGCAGACGGTTTAATTTGCTCAGCACTTCGCGAGGAGTACAACTCGCCTCCGCTAGTGATCGCAGCATCCCTCGAGTAGCCGACATCAATAGTGCCGCTGCCGTTCCTTTTCCTGAAACGTCAGCCAGCACCAGGCCCCAGCGTCCGTTTTCAAGAGGAATGAAGTCGTACCAGTCACCGCCGACGGCTCCCGCCGGAAGCGAGAGTCCAGCAATAGCAAAACCGGGCACATACGGAGAGCTCTTGGGAAGCAAAGCCTGCTGAATCGTCCGCGCTTCATTGGCTTCCCGGCTCATGGCCTCGCGCTGCTTGCGCTCTTTCTGAAAGGCGCGGGCATTGTGAACCGCGACGGCAATATGCGAGCACAGCGCTTGAAGCAATCTTCGTTGCTCGGGAGGGAACGCATCCAGTTCAGGATGGGCAGTACTGAAAACGCCAACCAGCTTTCCCTGAAAATGCAGCGGTATCGCTACTTCCGAACGCGTGGATTCTTCGCAACGAATGTAATAAGGGTCTTTGCTCACGTCAGGCGCATAATGCGGTTGCAGAGTGGCGGCAACGTGGCCGGCCATTCCTTCCTCGCCAATCTTGAGGCTGTGCCCCTTGCAAAATTGCGTGCAGCCGCAAACTCCCGCAAGCACGAGGAGCGCACGCGGTTCGTCGTGAAGGTAAATGTTTGCCTCAATGCAACCGAACGAACGCGCAATCTCATGGACCACAGTGTCGATCAGCTCGTCCAGGTCAAGGATCGAAGTAATGCGCTGCGCTGCTTTCTGTAATTTCAGGAGATCATCCACTCGTTCGGGGCTGAGTAAATGAAGCGGTGTGTAATCGCTGGCAATGATCCCGGTGGTTGCCATACGCCTGCCTTCCCTGCCTAAGTGTGCAGATTTCGAGGGTGTAACCGCTAACCATTATGATGCCCGGTGAGACTTGGTTGACGCACTTTTTCCAAAGCAGATCAGGTCTCCAGCTGAAGACGCAAGTTGCTAACTTTTATCAGACCTATGCGGTTTCCTGGCTTCGCGTCATGTAATCACTAAGGGGAAGATCAGCGCGGCCATTCGTGGCATCTACGATGAGTTTTCTGTGAAATGCGAGCAGGAAGGCCATACCGACAAAGGCCTCTCCGTTTGGAGAAGCAATAATGCACATACCCGCTTGCTCTTCCCTGTCCAGTCGAATGGTAGCCAAACATAGTTGGACGGAGATGGAGCGATTATCTGCAAGAACTGCCGTGCCAGTCACGGTGAGGTTGCCTGGCAACCCGACTTCCTGCAAGTCGCTGGAGCAAACTGAGAGGAAGCCGTCGAAACCCGTATCGACGATGGCTGTTATTTTCTTTTCGCCTTTGGGACCGACCACAGTGATGGTCGTAGTCGGACGGCCATTCTTATCGAGCGAGGCGTTGGCCATAGCTGGCGACGCGGTACAACCCTTCGAAGCCTATTCTGACCAGATGAAAGGACCCGGTGGGATCGGCATTTTCTGCAATTCTGAGAGCATCTTGTGGAGAATCGGCTAAATAAGCCTTACCTGTATCCACGTCAATGGCGAGATACTTGCCGTATTCGCGTTCGTAAGAAGGCGCCAACTTGCGGTAGAGGCGCTCTCCGGCGGCAGCAACTGCACTGGCGGATTTCCGACGCATACGATTTCCCAGCTTATTGGTTGTCTTTCGATCAGCCATGCTACGGGACTTTCCCGACCAAATGTCCCAACCACAACAATTTTCTCATACTGCTAAAGAGGCGAGACAAGTTTCTGAGGGAGGCACGTAACCAACTTATTCTTCAGTACCGAAGTAATCCCATGCGCAGACAAAACGTTGTCGGTCCCTTACAGCTTTGCAAACGCGCTGGCGGTCAGATAAGCGGCCACAAATCCCAGCAACAACACTCCACCTTCGACGCGCGTTGACCACACGTGAAGGGCATCGAACTGCATGCGAGCCGGATTGTCGGATGGAACGGAATCAATTTCGCCGATGGAGGCGCGCAGAGTATCCATGCGTGGAATGATGCCAAATTGAGAAGTCAATGTGAGCAGAAGCATGACAACAATGATTACATTGCGCGCGGCCACGAAGCGAAGGCTGCCAGTCATCATCCGCGAGTAAAGCGTAGAGCTGATCAGATAAACGATTGCCGCCACGATCCCAATCCAATGCAGCCCATTGATAGAACGCGCGACCACATTTCCAGCCAGATGTCGCGTGGGAAGTACGGAAAAGGCGGCCGGAGCGACCACGAACGCGAAAAAGATCAAGCCTCCGAGCCAGAAGATCAAAGATAACAACATGAGATAACGAAGAAACGACATGGCTGGAGATTATAGTCCACGAGAATCAAGCGAGCAGCGACGCTGGCCTGATTAATCACATCGGCACCGGGGTACTTTCCAGAATCTCGGTGATGACCTGCTCAGCCTGCTCGGATTTTTTTAGAGTAGAAGCGTAAGTGCCATTCACGACGACCCGGTGCGCAAAGACGGGAACAACGAGGCTCTTGAAATCCTCCGGGGTACAGAAAGTGCGACCAGCGAGAAAGGCTCGGGCTTGCGCGGCGCGATAGAGCATCTGCGAGCCGCGCGGCGAAACTCCCAAGGCAAGATTTCCTGATTCCCGCGTCTTGCCAACAATTGCCAGAGCATATTCAACCAGAGAGTCGTCGACGCGAACCGTGGTTGCTTCCTGCTGCAGTTCCTGCACTTCGGCGCCGGAAAGCACCGGACGCATACTTTCGAGTCTCGCGCTTCCGGCTTCGGAGCGTAGAATCTCGCGTTCCGCATCGCTGTCCGGATAACCCATGCGGGCACGAATCAGAAATCGATCCATCTGAGATTCAGGCAAAGGATACGTCCCGTGATGCTCGACCGGGTTCTGGGTTGCGATCACCAGAAATGGCTGCGGAAGCGCATAAGATCGGGCATCCACGGTCACCTGCCCTTCATTCATCGCTTCCAGAAGTGCCGACTGAGTCTTGGGAGTGGTCCGGTTAATCTCGTCCGCTAAAAGCACATTCGTAAAGACCGGGCCACGCTTGAACTCAAACTGCTGCTCCACGGCCGAGTAGATGGAAATCCCCAGCACGTCCGATGGCAGCATGTCGCTGGTGAACTGTACCCGCTGGAAACTGCAATCCAGAGCTCGCGCAATCGCCTGGCCGAGAGTCGTTTTGCCTACGCCCGGCACGCCTTCGATCAGAAGATGTCCGCGTGCCAATAACGAAACCACAGCGAGCCGGACGATCTCGTTCTTTCCGCGAATGACCTCTCGTAGGGCGCTCTCAAGACGTGCGGCGCGATGTGAGACAGCGACGCTGGCTGTTTCCGGAGACATCAGAGCGATTCTACTATGCAGGTGAGTGGCAACGCCGTTACCGACGTGACTGCGTGGATTCAGACCTCCTGGCGCAAATTGGGTCGCAGAGTGAGTGATCCGTCCTCATTGAGCTTCTGGTGACAGGCCCAACGCACCGGATAGCGCATGCCCTTCACCTCAATTTCTGCCCGGAGCTTCAGCCCCTTCCACTGTATGCCAGGGGGCAGCACAATCTGTGCCTGCCGAATCTTTCCCGGCAACGGATATCCGGGATCCAGACATCCGCTTTTTAGCGCTTTTCCTTCCTGGCTCTCTAATGTCACGCGCAGAACCCCAGGCACACCGGCGATCCCGTCATTGACAAGCCCGATAATCAGCCCAACGTAACCAGTATCTTCGTAGCTCCAGATCATCGAAGGCCGCACACGATAACCAATTCGGCGATTAATCCGATCGAACCACGTTGGATACGCTTCGTAGTAGCTCATTAGCGTTTTCGGATTGATCTGATGAAAATTCCACAGCGACCAGTAGTTCGCTCCCACATCGATCACATGCGCAATCATGTTTTCCGCTGGCGAGATCCCCTCTTGCGAAGCGCCCGGATCGGGAGGTTTTCCTGGAAGCGGCTGTTCCAGAAGTGCTGCGATCCAGGGAGGACGGTTGCTCAGAGCTTCAATCTGCTCGTTCTCAATGAAGATCGTATCGCTGCGAATCCAGTTGTTGCTCCGAACTGTGCGGTCGAGCAATTCAGAATTGCCAACCCGGCTGTAATCGGGTTGGGTATTGGTCAACAACGGTGTTTTTGTGAAGGCGTTTAGTTGGAGTTCAAGCATGCTGATCCAGGTTCGTTCGGCCGTCTGGTAGTCGGGAAACGGATTGTTGGCGAATGGCCAGGTGTGACCTTCGCCCCAGAATCCGTACATGAAAGTGTCGATGAACTCGATGCCAGGATTGCCGTTGAATTCCGCGGCGAGAAGGCCAACTAACTCCTTGAATGCCTGCTGGAAGTGCGGATCGTCAAACCGCGGCTGATACCGGGCATGCGGATTCTTTAGGTACCGTTCCGCAGCTTTTTGGTTTTCCTTTTCACTCAGAACCAAATCGACCTTCGGCACCCTGTCCAACACGAAATCTGGCAGCGCTGGTTCGTGTGTGTAATCCGGAGCGCTCATTTGAATGCGCATCCCGATGCGCTTGTTGTTTTTCTTCGCCAGATCGAAGACGAGCTTCAGATACTCAGGCAGCTCCAGCCGGCCTGGCCGGGGCTGCACTTCACGCCAGGTGGGTCGGATGTAGAGCTGCTGTCCAAGTGGGAACTGAACCAGGTCCTGGATGGCCTGAGAAGTGTTGTCGGACTTGATCTCATCGATCCCCATGTCAGCGGTGATGTAAGTGATCAGTCCTTTCCCATAGTTCGGCACAACATCGTCCGAAGGAGTGGTAGTCATTACGACGTCATCGGTGGGAATCGAAGCGTCAGGCGGATACTGCGCGAAGGGACCCTGATTCAGCCGATCGGTAACGGTTGGGCCAGAACCAAAGTCGTATTTTCCCCAATTGTGAGCAGGGACGAAGCCCTGTGCCTTGCCGGTCCCAAACTCGGCGGCTGCGGCCAACGCGACACTTGCCTTAAGGAAGTCTCTTCGCTGCATGTACGTGCTTACCTCCTAGCAGATGATGGGGGAGCTCGCATCACTTACTTTGTTAATCGCAGTACGCCAAATTTTTCCGGCACGTGAAATGTCTTTTGCATCGTGGGTTGCCAGACGATCTGAACGCGGTTAGGCGGCGGGCCTTGGCTGCGAAAGAAATTCACGCGAAACTCGTCTCCGATCAAGGGCGCGCGCTCTTCTAGAGCAGAAAGAGGGATGCGCATAGCGCCATACCAGACCTTCGCGACGGCATCGATGCGTGCCGCGACCATAAAGCCCGAATTCCAGCGCCAACCGTCCTCGTGGTGAGGATTGGTGAGATCGATGTCGAGATCCACCCATTCCCCTTGCGGGGAGATT
>JAFAGX010000037.1 GCA_019237515.1 Acidobacteriaceae bacterium | reverse complement strand
AACCGGACGAGCAGTCAGCGAAACTGGACGTTATTATAGAGACGCCACGAGGAAGCCGAAATAAATATAAGTACGAGCCTTCCAATAAGATGTACAAACTTTCAAAAGTAATGCCTGAAGGCATGGTGTTCCCGTACGACTTCGGGTACATCCCTTCGACGAAGGCGGAGGATGGAGATCCGTTGGATGTACTGGTGTTGACGGATGAACCGCTTTTCCCCGGATGCCTGATTGAGTGCAAGCTGATCGGCGCAATCGAGGCGGAGCAGGAAGAAAAGGGAAAGAAACACAGAAACGATCGGCTGGTCGCGGTGGCAACGCAATCGTTACTGTACTCAGAAATCGAAAAACTGGGTCAGTTGAACCCGGTGGTACTGAAGCAGATCAAAGATTTCTTCGTAAACTATCAGCGCGTGCGCGACATCAGGTTCACCGTTCTGGGTGAGCATGGGCCGGAGCGCGCGGTCGAAATTCTGCAAAAATCAGCCGCGCATAAACACGCGGCCTGAAACTGGCCGGCTGCGACAACAACGACCCAAACAATTTTCAAACGCAAGAACGGCAGAGTAGCCCGATCAGGAACTGTGAAGATCCGGTTGCGATCGGCGCTCGGCGTGGCAATGATTCTATGGTTCGGTGCAACCGGCGCTCACATTCAAGCGCAACCAGCAAACGGCACGCAAAAGACACATGAATTTGTGAGCTGCAAAAAGGACTCCGGATGTCCTTCAGGTCAGCGCTGCGGGTTTACTCCTGGGTGTGGAAGCGCAGGCAAATGCGTACTTCCCAGCGGCAAGAGTTCGTGCATCGATCCAGGTGGCCGCTGCGGCTGCGATGGCCGCCCGGTCGATATTTTTTGTGCGGTTGACTCCCGGATCGAGTACACATCGGCTCCCGCGAATGCAGTGGGACCGTGTCCGCGGCCTTGCAATGAGGAAATCGGATGTGGATCATCTGGCCTGGTCTGTCGCAAAGGAATTTGCGTTCAACCGTGAAAAAGTATCCCTTCCCGCAAAGTTGCAGCATCTTCTTACTGCTTACTGCGATCACTGATTACTCGTGGTTAGTCAGGGTTGGCGACAAAGAAATTAACTTTCCGGCGACGCCCCGCCGCAACAGAGTTGCGGCCTTTCGGAAACGCCGCCGGAGAGCCAGGAAGCTTTAATTAGGGGTGATCCTCGTTCCTTTCCTCCTGATGCAATTTCAGCAGATATATATCGTCGACCCCGGCACTGTTGAGGGTGAATCTTCCGAATGTTGCCGTACCTTGATAGATGCCAGTCACGATGAGTGTGTGGCCATCTGTCCTCTTTTCACGCCAGCAACGCGATTCATCCACCCAGACCCGAGGACCGGTTTCCTGGTAAGCGGCGATGGTACCTGCACCTACAGCTAACTTGGCCCAAACCAGCCGCCAGTTTTTGCTGTGACGGGGTTCGAATGTGTATTTAGCAACGAAAACGTTGAAGGGCGCGGTCCCGTTCAGAGTGACTCCTCCAAAATCGACCGCACCACTAAAGACTCCTGTGAGATACAGGTTGCCTTGGCAGTCGTAGGTGATCCCGGCGCCAAAGTCCTGGCTTGGGCCGCCGATTCTGCTGGCGCGCTTTAGAACGCCAGCCTCGTTGAATGTGGCGATGAAAGCGTCCCAATTGTAGGAGCCTTGGCCGCCGCCGAGATCGATATCAGTACCTCCCGGCTGGGAGCTAACAATCGTCACCGCCTGCGCTGGGAATTCATCGTTTAGATTTCCTACCAACCCGGTGATGCTCACTTCGCCCTTATCACTCACCGCGAGATTGTTAGCGATCGCCTTGTAACCACCCGCGTGGTTCACCCATTTCAAGTTGCCATTGCAATCGTACTTTACGAGGAACGCGTCATCTGCGTAGTCGGGACCACCGGGGAGGCTGAAGCCTCCTACCATCTGGTCCTTCCCATTCTTACTCCGGAATATGGCGACCTCTTCGAACCAACCGACCACATAAGCGTTGCCATATTTGTCCAACGCAACCTTGTACGCAATGCTGTTCCCTTCCGCCCAGTTGGTGACGCCCCACTGAAAATTTCCTTCCGTGTCGTACTTGACCAGGTATATATGCCAGGGATCTGAACCCGTAACAGCTTGATCCGGCCCAACCGTGGTCGAAAAAAGAGTCGTACCTTCCGCATAGCCGGTAATGTAAACCGTTCCTTCCCTTGGATTCACAGTAAGTCCCCAGGCGCGGTTGTTGCCGTCATAAAAGACAGGATTTCCGCCGGTACGCAGCCAAATGAGCTTGCCGTGGGGTGAGTATTTGGCCAGAAAGATGTTTTCGTGGACATAGCCGGTTACCGTCTCGCTCGTACCATCCGCCGATCCGAAGGTTGCGTTGTCGGAAAACCAGCCCGTTATGTAGACATTTCCGTCGGCGTCAAACGCCAGGTCAGTGCCTTCGTCGAGCCCGACTCCACCCGCTTGCACGATCCAAAGCAGATGGCCATGAGGATTGAATTTTGCAAGGTAAATGTCGGCGTCACCGTAGGAGACGAGAACTTTACCCTGAAACTTTGCGGTAGCTGAGAAGAACCCGGTCATGTAGATGTTCCCGTGCGCATCGGTTTTGGCAGCGCCAACACCATCATCGCCAGCACCCCCAAAGCTGCCCACTAGTCCCCACACCTGCTGTTTCTCCGGCCAGGCCCAACTCAGGAGCGGCATAAACAGCAGCGATAGCAAAATCAATCTGGTTGCAAACGTGATGTTCTTTGTAAACCTCGGAAGTGTCATGGGAATGCTCCTTTTCCGCACCGAAGCAACAGGTAGCCTGGCGAAGCCAATCACCACCGTGGTCGTGGACTGTCCATCTGAGCGCATATTTAGATACTTGACAGCGGGGCCCCGGACGTTCGGCTAGCCTCGGGGTGTGGGTCTCAACTGGCGGGACCGGCTCTTCGGCGAGGCGAGAAGATTTGCCACCTCAGTTTTCCATTTAGGAATGACTGATGTCAGTGAAGCGAATCACATCTTGATGTGCGGAAGCGTTATCGAAGCGGAATTGGCGCTGTCCGCTTACGCGCAGAAACCCGGTTGAGTGCGGACTCCATCATTGCTGGACGGCAAGCGGTTCCAGGCTGGTATACGTACCACTACTTCTGCTTGTAAACCTGACCTTCCTTCATTACGAATTCAACATTTTCGAGGATGGAAACGTCTTTCAAAGGATCGCCATTGACGGCGATGAGGTCGGCGTATTTGCCGGGCTTGATGGATCCGAGCAAGTCACCTTTACCAAGCAGGTCGGCAGCGTTGGTGGTGGCGGCCTGGATGGCCTGCATCGGCGTCATTCCGTACTTCACCATGAATGCGAATTGTTTCGCGTTAATGCCGTAAGGACAGACGCCGGCATCGGTGCCGAACGAGAGCTTCACTCCCGCGTGAACCGCCTTGCGGAAATTCTGGCGGTGAATCTCTCCGAGCTGAGCATCATGCTCGAGAAAATCTTTGGGCATGTGGCCGGCGCGGCCAGCTGCCTGGATGCACTCTTCATCGTAGATATCCATATCGAGGTAGGTACCACGCTGCTTAGCTAAGGCGATGCCTTCGTCATCGATCAACGTGGCGTGTTCAACAGAGGCAACACCCGCACGGATCGCATTCTTAATTCCTTCGGGGGAATGCGCGTGAGCTTCGACACGGAGGCCGAAGTGGCCGGCCTCATCAACTGCGGCCTGAAGTTCTTCCGGCGTGAATTCCTGAGATTTGGGATTGCTGCCGTGAGTGAGCACAGCACCGCTAGACAAGACTTTAATGTGGTCCGCTCCATTGTGGACCAATTTGCGGACGACCTGGCGGACTTCCCAAGGACTATTCGCTTCGCCAAAATGCATGTCCCAGGGCAGAGGGATGTCGGGCGCCAGGCCGCTGTCGGAGCCGGCACCGCCAGTGATGGTCACGTATGCTCCCGCGACGAACATTCGCGGCCCAACGATATAGCCGTGATTGATGGCATCACGAAGGGAAACATCTCCCAGGGCACGGTAGGTGCCGACATCGCGAACCGTAGTGAAACCGGCTTCGAGAGTGACCTTGGCGTTGGGCACGGATTCGAGAACCAGCTGCTGCGCAGTTTTGCGGAATACGCCGACGGGATCGTCGTCGTGCGCGCCATCGGCGAGATGAGTATGGCAATCAATCAAGCCGGGAAGAACGGTTTTTGCCGAGAGATCGATCAGTTGGGCACCGGGAGGAACGGCGAGGTTCTGGCCGACTTCTGTGACCTTGCCATCGCGGATAAGAATCGTTTGATTGTTGAGGACGCCGGCGGTGTCAGGGTCGATGAGCTTGCCCGCTTTCACGGCGATGATTTGGGCGGGGAGGAACGAAGAACCGAGAAGCAGGGTGGCAATGAGAAGCCTTTTTAATATTGTCAAGGGATCCCCTTATTTGTATCGACGATGATCAGCTTCGCACAATCGCCAGTGAGACTAGCACAAGCAGGCCGACACTGGACCGGCGTGCCTATGCGTTTTCTGACATTCTTCGGGGAACTCCGTGACCTCGTTGGTAAGACCAAAACCACAGAGGACACAGAGGATCACGGGGGAACGCTGGATAAAGCAGATTCCTCGTGAGGGCGCTCCTCGGAATGACAAACGGTGCGGAGGGGTGGGATTAGTGCGGTTGAGGTATAGTGTTGCCGCGTAAATCACCCAGATGAAAATCTTTTCTAGCGGCCGTTGCAAGATTTGTCTCTTCATCGGTGCAATTGGACTGTTTAACGCACACGCAAGTCCGTTGCCGCCGTCTGCGCCCGCCTACAGCGTCAAGATCGAAAAGAGCTGGATTCCGATGGAAGACGGTGT
>JAFAGX010000607.1 GCA_019237515.1 Acidobacteriaceae bacterium | reverse complement strand
CCCAACGGTTTGAATCAGCGATCCGCTGGAACGAAGAAAGCCTTCCTTGTCGGCGTCAAGCACGGCTACGAGCGAGACCTCAGGGAGATCCAGGCCTTCACGAAGCAGATTGATCCCAATCAGAACATCGAACTCGCCTCGGCGCAGATCGCGCAGAATCTTGACTCGCTCCAGCGTCTCAATTTCCGAATGCATATAACGGCATTTCACGCCGACTTCGCTGTAATATTCGGCCAAATCTTCGGCCATGCGCTTGGTGAGCGTCGTGACCAGCACTCGTTCACTACGCGCCACCCGGTCGCGGATTTCGTGCAGAAGGTCGTCGATTTGCCCCTTGACCGGCCGGACTTCGACCGGAGGATCGACCAAACCGGTAGGCCGAATGATCTGCTCAACCACGACTCCCGCCGACTTC
Source organism: Acidobacteriaceae bacterium (assembly GCA_019237515.1). The sequence goes on along the minus strand of JAFAGX010000607.1, from coordinate 12,097 downwards.
GTCAATTCGTACGGGCCGGGCGTAGCAGAGACGTAAATCATCTGATTCATCCGGTGCTCGAATTCCTCGAAGGTCAATGGGCGATTGTCCAGCGCAGACGGCAGCCGGAATCCATATTCGACAAGAGTTTCCTTCCGCGAGCGGTCGCCATGGTACATGCCATGTAACTGCGGAACCGTCTGATGCGATTCATCAATGAACATCAAGTAATCGCGTGCAAAGTAATCGAGCAATGTCGGCGGCGGCTCGCCTGGCAAGCGTCCCGTGAAATGGCGCGAGTAGTTTTCAATGCCGTGACAGTAGCCAACCGACTTGATCATCTCCAGGTCGTACATGGTGCGCTGGTGCACGCGCTGCGCCTCCACCATGTGCCCTTGTTTTTCCAGTTCCGTTTCCCACCACGCCAGTTCTTCTTTAATCGTCTGTACCGCGCGAGTCCTGGTTTCCTCTTTCATCACATAATGGGTTTTTGGATAGATCGGCAAACGAACATACTTCTGCTTCACCGTGCCGAAGAGCGGGTCAATCTGCGAAAGCGATTCGACCTCATCTCCCCACAATTCCACGCGATACGCCATGTCGTCGTAAGTGGGGAAAATCTCAATCACATCGCCACGGACGCGGAAGGTTCCACGGCGAAATTCGCCGTCGGTACGGTCGTACAAAATCTCGACCAGCTTGCGGGTGATGTCTTCCCTCTTGATCTTCTGACCTTTTTCGAGGAACAGAAGCATGCCGTAGTAGGCCTCGGGTGAGCCGAGACCGTAAATGCAACTGACAGAGGCGACGATCAGGCAATCGCGGCGCTCGAACAGCGAGCGTGTTGCCGATAGCCGGAGCTTATCGAGCTCATCGTTGATGGTCGCTTCTTTCTCGATGTAAAGGTCGGCGGCAGGAACGTACGCTTCCGGCTGGTAGTAGTCGTAATACGAGACGAAATACTCGACCGCATTGTGCGGGAAGAAGCTCTTGAATTCGTGATAAAGCTGTGCGGCCAGCGTCTTATTGTGGGCCATCACCAACGTAGGACGGTTCACCTCCTCGATGACCTTGGCCATCGTGAAGGTTTTGCCCGAGCCAGTGACCCCGAGCAAAACCTGGTGCTGCTCGCGATCGAACACTCCCCGGACCAGCGACTCGATCGCTTTGCCCTGATCGCCCCGGGCTTGGTAGTCGCTGACTAGCTTGAAATCCATAAATGGCTTCTGGCCTTTGGCTGTTAGCTCTCAGCGCAAGCGCCCATCCGTTCGTGCCGGCGTCGTCCTCAACTCATTCAAGAAAGAATGATTCCGATTGGTGAGCTTGGTTCGATTATATCCTGCGTGGGCGAGACGCATTCTGCGACAATCCGGGGCAGAAAGAGTACAAGCAACGGCGCTAACTAAAGCCGCTGCTATGGCACAATCTGAGTCTTTGGAATCAGATTATGGCAGCTTGAACACAACTGTAACCTGAGTCTGGATGTCGACCGGTTGGCTGTCGAGATAGTAGGGCTTGTATTTCCACTGCTTGACTGCATCCAACGCCGCACGTCCGAGAATAGGATCCCCGCTAAGAATCTTGAGATTTGTGATGTTGCCCTGTTTGCTGATGATGGCGGCAATCTCGACTGCGCCCTGAATTTTCATCTGCAGCGCTTGTTGGGGATAGACCGGGGCAACCTTTTTGACCAGCAGCCCTTGCGATACCCCTTGCGAGATCTTTAGCGTTTGCGGTGCCGATTTTGGAAGTGTGGGAGAAACGTCGACCAGCCCGGCCACGGCATCCGGCTGAGAGCTCTGATCGATGTTCAGCGCCGGAGCAGCAGCATCAGCCTGCTCGCTAGCTACTGGGTGCGAAACCGGCTTACCCTCACCCTTTTTCACCACGATTGCGCTGGGAAGCTTCACCGTCACATCTGATTCTTCTTCGGACGATGCGTCTGTATCGGTAGACGCGATGGCAGACTTCTTTGATTTCGACGGCGACAGATCCTTGCTGATAGAAGTGCTCGCAGCGTTGGGCGAAGCCGGAATGGCAGCAAGCTCCGGGGTCGTCTCTGGGGCGCTGCTCGGGCTTTGCTCAGTCGCCACCGGTGTCGCAGGAACAGCGGAAGGAGCCTGCACACTCTGCGTTTGGGGGCCGGGCTTCTGAGCGGAGCTACTGTGCGCTCCCGAAGAAAGTTTCGTCCACCCGGCGTACCCGATTACAGCAGCGACCAACACTGCCGCGGCAACCAGTACAATTTTCTTTCCTGAGCCACTCTGGGCAGGTCGGAGCGCAACTGGCTTTTCCGCTGTACTCGCGAATGAGGGGAGTTCGACTACGCTCCTCTGCACTTGTTCGCTGGTTGCCGACTTCTGCCTGGCAGGTGCTGCTGCGGCACCAGTGGGCGAAGCTGAAGATACAGTCTTCGCGGAAGCCAGCAATGACTCCAGCAATTCCTTCCGCTCATCAGAGTCGGCCACAGCCGACTGCGGAGCGGCCGTTGGTTTTGCGATTGGCTGCCAGGGGCTTGCCTGGGCGTGCGCACTCGCAGCCAAACGTCCGAGGTCTGCCGCCGGATCCGGCATGGATTCCAGCAGTGCGGCTTCTGTCGGTTCCGGCTGAGGCTCCGGCTCGTTTTCCAGTTCAAAGCTCGATGGTATCGACGAAGAGGACGATGAAACCGGAATCCGCGGAGGGGCCGTATCTTGCTTCGAGTCCACATTTGCCGAACCTGCTGCTGGCCGCGAAAGCTCTGATTTGCGCAACAATCCTCGGGCCACCCGAATTGTTCCCTTCGATTGTTCAACGTTTATCGGCTTTGTCAGAACCAGGTTCGCCCCGATACGGAATGCCTTTGCCACGCCCGCTTGGCCCTCGACCACGGCAATTGACAGCGAGGCCTGATTCAGCTCGGAGTTACGTGCGCTCTTAAACAGTAGAGTCGCGTTCTGCTCATTTTCACAGTCAACGACGAGCGCGTCGAAGTGCTCTGCTGTCAACTTCTTGACTGTCGCAAAGGGCTCATTGGAGGGTTCGACCTGAAAGTCGAGTTCGGTCAAGACCTGCGTCACGGTCCGGGCAGTTTTCTCATCAGGGCAGAATAAGAGGGCTTTATAGCTCATAGTCGAATCGTAGGTACAGCGATACTCACCGGCAAGTTACCGAGGTCACAGTGATTTAGGCCGGGGCGGCGGGTTTCGCCGATCTATACAATGGCGTATGCGCCTGCCGCTTTGGCTCAAAACTGCGTGGACGATTTGGCTGGTTACTTGGGTTCCAGTTTACTGGCGGCAGTACGGATTGCAAAACTTTCTTTTCTTTTGTGACTTAGGAAATTTTCTGATTGCAATCGGGCTCTGGCTGGAAAGTTCCTTGATCTTTTCCTGGCAAGCGACAGGGTTGCTGATTTTTCAAACACTTTACACACTAGATTTAATCGGAGCGTCGATCCGTGGTAGACATCTGATTGGCGGCACGGAATATATGTTCGATCCGCACGTGCCGATTTGGATCCGGCTACTCAGCTTGTTTCACGTGGTTGTGCCGCCTCTTTTGCTCTGGGGAATTTGGCGCCTGGGATATGACAAACGCGGCTGGAAATATCAAACCGTCTTGACCTGGATTGTTGTGCCCATCAACTACCTTTGGCGTCCGCAGTGCAATGTGAATTGGGCTCGCGGGCTGTTCTTTACTCAGCAACGACTCGTCCCTGGCCCTGTCTACCTTCTGGCTTACCTGATCCTGGTGCCGCTTGCCGTCTACTGGCCCACACACCTCGTCTTACAGTGGTGGTCTAGTCAGTTCCCGAAACGCCAAGGGGCAGCATCGCGCTAACAGCCGTCAGGGCCCGCTGAGTGGCTGCCAGCAGAGCATCTGGACCAACTGGTTTCCCCGTCGCGTGCTCCATCCACAGATCGGGCGTGACCCGGCCCATCTTTGCCATACGCTCGAACTCTGGGCCAATGCTTCCAGCTTTCTTCATCTGCTCTTCGATCTGAAACGCAATCATGTGTCCGATTGGATAGTCAGGCAGGTAAAGGAACGAATCGATCATGTGCGAGTACACGCCCAGCAGGACCACATCTTTCTTACCAAACACAGGAGCGTAGTACCTGTTCCAGACATCTTTCGCGATCTGAACCGTCGCTTGATTGAGCTGTGCTGGCGTAGCCTGCGGATGATCGTACATCCAATGCCACACGCCCATGTCTACGAGAGCGACTCCGGAAATTTCGTAAGTTCCCCAAAAATCGTTCAACGTCTTTTCCGCTTCAGCTTTTTCGTCCGGTGCTGGCAAACCTAACAACTGGAGATCCCGGCCCTGAAATACAAAAGCGAGTGCTTCTGTGAACGCCGTGTTGGGCACGCCTTTCAGCAAGGTGTAATCGACATCGTTCAGCGAGAATGTCTGTTCGACGTTGTGGCCCATTTCGTGTACGGCAATGTTGAAGCCTTTATAATTCATGCCCGTCTTTTCCACGCGCGTGCGCAGATGGGCTTTTTCGGAGCGCATTTCTGCTCCCATGGCATGCCCTGAACCGCGCGCCGGATCGACAATGATGTTGTTCGCCACGTACTGAGCGCGGTCCGGCGAAAAGCCCAGCTTCATCAGCAGATTCGGTATGTCCTTCTGGTAAGCCTCGGCAGTCGGATACTTCTTAGCGACCATAGTGTCGAGTTCGGCCTCGCTGTACCTGCTGCCGGGGCGAAAGCCGTTGTACCAGATATCGAATGGTTCAAGCGGACGTCCGAGCCGCGCCTGAATCAATTTCGCAGTTTGCGCCACCAGTGGCGAACTCACCACCTGCTCCAGCATGGCTTGCACACGCGACTCTGGAATTTCGCGATCTTCATCAAACCGCCTCGCGATCAGCGTGGGCGCAGTTGGCGAGTAAGGATCGGCTTTGCGCGAGGCAACGAAAGTGCCGAGCAGCTTGGCATAACGCGTGTCAGGCTCACGACCGCTGCCAGCGCCCTGAACCTTGCCAGTGGCATCTGAGTCCTTTACTGCCGCAGGACGGACATCGTTTGTATATGGATTCCAATCCAGCTGGGGATTGTCGATGACCGCCTGCGGAATGGTCTGGCTAACGATCCTTTCCATGACCTGCTGAATCATCCGTTGCTTGGCTAGCCCATTCTGTGAATCGGCGTAGTCGGACTTGATCTCATCGCGGAGGTTCCAATGGCTCAGCAGGCGCATTTTGGGCGGGAACAAGCGTTGACCTTGGTTGTCGAGCAGGTGGTACATCCAAATGTTGTACTGCGCAATGTAGACATCTGCGTCCGCCCCCGCTTGCGCAATCGCCAGGTTCACATCCGCGGGAATACGTTTATCAAAACGCTGGCCAAGCCGAACCTCGGCCCATTGTCGGCGCGACCAGCTTGGGCCCTGATCGAGGCGCTGAGCGAGCGTGGTAAGCGGGAAATTGAGCAGAACGATGAAGGCCAGCTTGTTCGCAAAGAAATCGTCGATCACATGCGCCGACGGATCGTAACCGGCGAATATTTCGTCGAAAGGAAGCACTGGGCCGGCATCGAGGTCCTGCTGCTGCCGGAATTCCCGATTGATCTCATGCATGTGGCCTTCGAACTGTTCAGTGACGCGTTGATAGCGACTGAACATTGTGTCAAGCGTTGCCTGATCGCCGGCAAAATTGGTGCGAACAAATTCCTCAAAGCTGGCCGCATCACCATCTTCGGCACGCCAGAAGTCCCTTACTTGTTGTAATCCGCGCTGGGCACGCGTTTTCTGCGGCTCGCCGTACTTCGTTGTGAGTTCGGACTCCATTTTGCGGATCGAAGAAGCCATCCACGCAGACTGATCATTTGGGCTTTGAACGGCACTGGATTTCGGCCTCGCGGTTGAGGTCTGCGCCTCAAGAGAAACTGCCAGCAGAATAAAAATGAAGCTGAGAAAGTGAATTGCGTGCACGTGTGGCCTCCTACTAGCCAAAAAGCAGTTCAGTATAGCCGCGTTGGTTAGCTACTGTCTGCGGCAGGAGGTGACGTGAAGCGAACAGCTGAGTCGCTCCGCTTCTCGGTAAAACAAATGGCCAGGGAGACCTCACCGTTTCGGTCGGTACAAGTCGGTGCTGGTGCCGAAGAAAATTTCGGCAGATTGCATAAGAGTCTCCGAGAGAGTCGGATGCGGATGGATGGTCAACTCCACATCGGTGGCGGTGGCGGCCATTTCGATGGCGAGAACGCCTTCTGCAATCATTTCCCCCGCTCCTACACCGACAATACCGACGCCGAGCACGCGCTCACTTTGAGGATCAAAAATCAGTTTCGTCATGCCCTCGGTCCGGTCGAGCGTCATAGCGCGCCCTGATGCCGCCCAGGGGAACTTGGCGACTTTAATCTCGCGGCCATCTTTTTGAGCTTGGGTTTCGGTTAGTCCGCACCAGGCGATCTCCGGATCGGTGAACACGACCGCAGGAATCGCATTCGGCTCGAACGCCACTTTGTGCCCGGCAATCGCTTCAGCGGCAGTACGCCCTTCGTGGGACGCCTTGTGCGCGAGCATCGGCTCCCCCACCACATCACCGATCGCGTAAACATTCGGATCATCCGTCTGCAACTGTTTATTGACCTGGATGAATCCTCGCGGGCCGACTTTGACTTGCGTTTTCTCCAGTCCCGGAATCTCGGAATTCGGCTTGCGCCCGACTGATACCAGCACTTTGTCAAAAATCATTTCTCGTTGCTTGACGTCCGATCCCTCGAAAGTGACCCGGATTCCGCTCGATTCGTCTTTCACCGACGCCACAGTGGTGTTCGCCATGATGGACTCGAAGATCTTCTCCATACGCTTGTGCAGCGGCAGGACGAGATCGCGGTCTGCCCCAGGCAGCAGTCCAGGCAGCATTTCCACGACTGATACTCGTGATCCCAGGGCGGCGTAAACTGTGCCCAACTCGAGGCCTATATATCCGCCGCCGATGACCAGCAACGTGCCAGGAAGGTCGCTCACATCCAGCGCAGACGTGGAATCCATGATGCGCGCCGAACCTAAGTTGAACGCGGGGATCGCTGCGGGGCGGGAACCGGTGGCGATGATAATCCGGTCGAAACTGAGTGACTCCTCGCCTCCGTTTGCACGGCTGATGCGCAGTGTATTCGAGTTCTCAAACCCGGCGCGCCCCTGGATGTACTCAACTTTTCGCTGTTTGGAAAGCTGCCCTAGACCGCCTGTGAGTTTCTTGACGACGCTTTCTTTCCACGATCGCAACCGTGCTACGTCGATTTTCGGATTGCTATATTCGATGCCCCAATTCTTGGCGTGCTCAGCTTCGTCGATCAGTTTGGCCACGTGCAGCAAAGCCTTTGATGGAATGCAACCGCGGTAGAGGCACACGCCGCCCGGGTTCAATTCCGGGTCGATTACCGTGACCCTCATTCCGAGGTCAGCAGCAAGGAACGCAGCCGCGTAGCCGCCAGGCCCCGCGCCGATCACAGCAATATGCAGGTTCGTGTTTTCAGGCATGAGCAAATTTCAATTGTAAGAACAAGGCGATGCCGTTTAATGCTTCCAGCTTACTTGCTCTCTGAGAACGCAACGTATGCGCCTAAACCTACCAGCACCAATCCGGTTGCAGACCGTTGTCTTCTCCGCAAAGCGGCCGAAGCCCGCAGCCGGGTTCCAATCGGCGACGCCATCAGGATCACCAGCAAATCCGCGCAGGTGTTCAGCGTGACGGATATTGTCCCCAGCAAGAGAAATTGATGGAAGCTTCCGCTGCTTCGATTCACAAATTGCGGGATGAACGCAAGAAAGAAGATCGCGGTCTTAGGATTCAGAACTTCAGTCGCGATCCCTTGCCAAAAGGGACTGCGTCGAGCCTGCAAGTCCACGCTTGTGATCTCCTCGTCTTTCTTCGCGCTCAGTATCATTCGAATCCCGAGATAGACGAGGTAACCCGCCCCGGCATATTTGACAAGCGCAAAGGCCGTTGCGGACGCGGCCAACACGATGGACAGCCCGGTTGCCGCAGCGATTACGTGGACCAGTCCGCCGAAAAATGTTCCTCCGGCAGAAAGCACTCCCTCGCGGCGTCCGCCGGCGAGACTGCGTGCGAGCACATAAAGCATGCCGGGGCCGGGTGCAATGGCAAGTAAGGTGGCCGCGCTGAGAAACAACACAAATCCATGGTGGTCAATCATGTCTGATAATTCTACCGTGGAGCTTCATTCCACGCGCGTCGAAGCGAAACTTAGCGTATGAGACAAATCGGTCTGGCACGTGCGCTTTCGAAGCAAGGCTATTGCTCACGGTCGCGAGCATTTGAGCTGATTCGGTCCGGTCAGGTGAGCTTGAACGGCCGAATTCGCCGCGATCCGGAAACTCCGGTTCATCTTGGAAAAGACGCCATCGAGGTCGATGGCAGGCCACTGAGTCAAGAGCAAAAGCTGTATTTCATTCTGAACAAGCCTCGCGGCGTGGTCACGACTGCAGCTGATGAACATGATCGCGAAACTGTGTACAACCTTATCAGCGCTGATCTTCCATGGCTCGCGCCTGTCGGTCGATTGGACAAAGCCAGCGAAGGCTTGCTTCTGTTTACAAATGATTCGGAATGGGCGGCTCGCATCGCGGCACCGGAAACCCACCTTGATAAGACTTATCACGTGCAGGTGAGCTGTCTGGGCGATCAAGTCTTGATGGACAAGATCACTGCTGGCGTCTTGAGTCCGAATGGGGCGCGTCTCGCTGCGAAACACGTACGTATTCTGAGACGTGGACACAAGAATACCTGGTTTGAAATTGTGCTCGATGAAGGCAAGAACCGTCAGATCCGCCGTATCTTTGCTGCACTTGGAATCGACGTTCTACGTTTGGTCCGCGTAGCTATTGGTCCCTTGATGCTGGGTGAACTTCCCAAAGGGGCACTCCGTCCACTTACTCCGGCTGAAAAAGCGCTCCTCGATCGGGCTATGCAGCGGACTATTGCTTCATGAACGGTTTGCCGGCAGCGACTTTGGCTGCAAGTTCGAGCTGTTGTAGATCTTGCGGAGTGAAATCTGGACCTGCTGAACTCGCGTCGAAAGCCTTGCGGGAAACCTGGATGACGCCCAGAACTTTGCGCTCGGAGGTGAGTACGGGAACCGACATCAACTTCTGAATTGCAGCCTGCTCAGATTGATCTTCAGAACCCGCTGGCTTAATGCTTTCAAAAACTCGGGCGTGCTTTACCTTCGTGAATGCATTGGACAGATAGGTTTTCTTCGTCGCGGCCGTTTGTGCCGCTATGGAGGACGAGCTTGAAACCGGAATTGAACCCGCCGTTTTCAGCTGCTCCGGAAGAACAAATTTTAGTAATCCCTTTTCGAGGCGCAGCAGCGCCACTTCGCCAGGACGCACGGCGAACATCTTGGCCAAAGCGACACAGAACTTTTCGGCGGTCTCGGTGTGACCCAGAACGAATTCGACTGAATTGTCAGGTGCGGTAGCCGGCGCCGCGGCGCCGCTACCCTGGACGAAGTCAGATTTGTTGGCCATGCAGTCTAACTCGAAAAGAAATCCGTGGGCAACACTCAGCCCAGATACATGGTGACGGTTCGCGAGTTTTCCCTCAAGTTACCGAGGTTACTTCAGGTGGCCTAGCCTTTCACCAGAGGCAAGTTCTTTTGGCGCCACTCGCGGATACCCCCATCCATCGAGATCACGTTGGTATAGCCCATCTTCTGCAGGTTATCCGCCGCCAATGCAGAACGGAAACCTCCTCCGCAGTACAGGATCATTTCTTTCTGAAGGTCAGGAACCTGTTGCTCGATGTCACGTTCAATGATTCCTTTTCCCAGGTGTAGAGCATTGGGAAGATGATCCTTGGCGTACTCGCTTTCTTCGCGTACATCAATCAGCAGAAATTTGTCCCCGCGATCCAGACGCGATTTGACATGGTCAACGGTAGTTTCCCGAATGCGTTTTTTTGCATCGTTGACGATGCGCAGGAAGCCTGGTGAGTGTTGGTGGGCCATGCCTTCCTCCTGGCTATTTCAGAACGATTTTAACGGAGAGAAGCCCCTTTTTAGGCCGCAAGGACACTGACCGGATCAGGCGCTAGTTCGCGGCGACGCGGGCGAAGATGAAGACTGCAGAAGTTCCTGGACGTTTAAGTCGAGCTTCCGGATGTCTTCGGCCGAGAGCTCATCAAACTCGAACGGCTGTAGGCATCCTTGCGTCGCCCAGATCGGAAACAGCATCCGCGCTTTGCCTCGGACTGTGTTCTTGCCAACATGGAAGGCGAGTTCGACCTTGATTCCTTCATCGAGGGCTTGATCGAGGTGAAGCAGGCCGCCCGTAGTGGAAAGCTGGTGCAGACCAGCCCGCAACTGGCGCCCACTCTCCAGGACAAGGAGCGTAAGCACCGTACCCGCGAGCTTAACGCGAGGGGCACGCGGAACCGCATGCGGCTGGGCGAATCGCGGCATTCTTTCAAACTATCCTCCTTATCCGAGAGAGGCGGCAGGTTACCAAAGCACCAGCCCGGACGCCGACCATTTACAAATTATCGGCCAGGATGACGGCATGCAGTACCCCCAAGTGGATAAGAAACTGGAGGGCGTCTCGTGATAAACGATTTCTATCAGGCAGATCAGAAGAATAAGCTTGGCCTGAGTGTGCACTTCGGCTACGTTGCTCTAGGGGGTTCCGCGTTCCTTTCGTTCCCCTATTGCGTAGAACCCGCCTTGACTCGTGCGTTCCTGTGCAGGCAACAGGCATCCTGGTTCGCTCATCGTACGAACCCCAATGCAGGTTAAGATGAAATGCCCATGACTTTAAAAGCAGTGGAAACGCTGCTGGACGTTCTGCATTTCGCAGACAGCCATACCGCGTTCGTGCTTCCGGACCTCGAGATTCAACTGACGTACGACGATCTCCGCGCACAGGTCCTGAGGATGGCGGATGCGTTGGCGTCCGCTGGAATCCAACGTGGTGATCGCGTCGCCATTGCTTTACCTAACGGCCTGCCCGCCGTGGTAAGTTTTCTTGCCGCTTCGATCGCCGGTACTGCCGCACCGTTAAACCCGTCTTATCCCTACGAGGAGTTCCTCTTCTTTCTCCGGGATACGAGCGCGCGTTTACTGATTTGCCCGCCTGCAGAGGCTAAATACGCTCGCAGCGCGGCAGCCGACCTGGGAATCCCGGTTTACCCCGTTGAGATGAGTGATGAAGGGGAGGTTCGGCTGAAAGATGCACCTTCAGGTGCGACGGCGAAGCCCCCGAATCCTGATGACATCGCGCTGATACTGCACACCAGCGGGAGCACTGGGCGACCGAAGCGGGTTCCGCTGCGCCATTACAATTTGGCGGTTTCGGCGGCGAATATTGCGAACACATATACGCTGTCGGAAGACGACGTTTCTTTGTGCATCATGCCGCTTTACCACATCCACGGCATCATGGCTTCGACGATGGCGACATTATTGTCGGGTGGAAAAGTGGTTCTGCCCTCCAAGTTCAATCCGCTAGCGTTCTGGCGCCTGGTGCGGGAGCAAGGCGTGACGTGGTATTCGGGCGTACCGACCATGCACAAGCTGATTTTGTCACGCACTCGCGACCAGGTCAGCGATTCCCGATCACTCCGCTTCATTCGTTCCTGCAGCGCTCCTTTTTCAGCGGAGACCATTCACAAAATGGAAGAGATATTCGGCGTGCCCTTCGTTGAGGCCTATGGCATGACAGAAGCCGCGCACCAGATGACCTCAAATCCTTTGCCTCCGCGCTGCCGCAAGCCGGGCTCGGTGGGCGTTGGCACTGGGATCCGAATTAGCGTTATGGATGCACTCGGGAATCATCTCGGTACCGGGCAACGAGGGGAAGTGGTCATCCAGGGAGCAAATGTTTTTCGCGGATATGAGAACAATCCCGAAGCAAACACCAAATCATTTGTGAGTGGATGGTTCCGAACCGGCGATCAAGGTTATTTAGATGAGGATTGTTATTTACATCTAACTGGCCGGATCAAAGACATCATCATCCGCGGCGGCGAAAGCATAGCGCCACACGAAGTTGACGAAGTGCTGACGAAACATCCTGCCATTGCCAGCGCGGTTACCTTCGGATTCATGCATCCCACACTCGGCGAGGAAGTAGCGGCGGCGGTCGTACTGCACGCACCCGGCA
>JAFAGX010000048.1 GCA_019237515.1 Acidobacteriaceae bacterium | reverse complement strand
TTGCCTTCTTTCGCAAGCTGGCGTTCGACCATCATTTGCGTGGCGATTCCGGCATGATCCGTGCCCGGAAGCCATAACGTGAGAAATCCTCGCATGCGATGCCAGCGCACAATGATGTCCATCTGCGTCTGGTTCAGCATGTGGCCCATGTGCAGGCGCCCCGTCACGTTCGGCGGAGGGAGCAGCAGCGTGAATACCGGACGGGTCTCGCCGGGTGGCGGCGTGGGCACAGAGAACAACTTCTCTTTGACCCAGTATTCAGCCCAGCGCGCCTCAATCGCGCCCGGCTCATAAGCTTTTGATAAGTCGTGGGGCATGGAGAACAATCGGCACTCAGCAGTTAGCCAGTACCTGGCAAGAGCAACTCAAATCCGCTCTGAGTTAACGCTTTCTGATAATGATGAGTGCTGATTTTGATTTTACGGGTGGGTTGAAAATATGGTCAAACGTCTGCGCGACAAATGGTCTAGAAGTCTAGCCGTCCAAGCGACGCCCTACTTCTCTTTCTTCATCTTCTTCGCGATCTCTTCCATCAACTTGGGTTTGAGTTCGGCAAGAACGCTATCGACGATGCTGGCGATTGCGCCATCGTCTTCGGCCGCAGCTTCAGGCTCCTGCGGGGAGGCGGGTTCTTCGTGGCGGATTTCTTTAAACCCGGTGGCCGCTGCATCTGCAACCTGGGATGTGAACTCCGGGCTTGAAACCGAGTCGCGAACCTGCTTCCAACTTGCCCAGGCTGAGGCCAGCTCGGCATGGTGCTGTGGTTCTCCAGGCGAAACAATCTCAGAGGGCGCGACCTCTGGTGTAGGAAGGGTATGCGTGCTGGCTTCAGCGACTGCTGCACTCGAAGTAGCGGAGGCCGCAGCTGCGTACGCCGCCTTCGCTTCAGTCTCTTCCGGCCTGGTTTCGGCAGCAGATGGTTCGTCCTGAATTGCCGGGACTGAATTCTGTTCTCCAACCGCGATCGCAGATGACGTCGGAGTGTCCTCTTTCGGCTCAGCCTCGATCGCCACAGGAGATTGCGGCAGCTCAGCAGCCTCTGCGGCACCGTACTCGCACGACGAACTCATCCTCGCGGCATCCGCTGCGGCGAAGGCCGCGAACGCCTTCTGCATTTCCTGATCAAGAATCAGCGACGATTCATCGTCGCTCAGCGCAACTTGTGCCGCAATCCAGCGTGGGCCACTGTAGGTTTCGACTGCTACTGCGGCTGCCATCGTCACTGGAACTTCCGCGGACGAGCTTGACGAGTGTCCGTTGGTAGGAGCTAACGATGCCAATGCTGCAGCCACTTCTTCCTCGTGCGATTTACTGGTACTAGGGCTATCGATTGCAGCCGCTTGAATCGCTTCCGTGGGCTTGCCAGCCTCATCCGGATTTGTCGGAATCGCATCCTGAGGTCGCTCGGCTACGGGCTCCGGCACGCGCACTGGAGGTTCAGAGGTGATTTGAGCGTCGCCGATAGAGGACTCAGGACTTTGTACTGCATGCGCAACTTCCTTGCTCGGCGGAACTGCTTCCGCCACAGGAGCAGGAGCGTTTTCTGCTACAAAGTCGTTTGAAGCGGACGGCTGTTCAACGACAGTTTTCGGCTCCTCTTCTAACGCCGGTTGGGTTTCAGAACTCGCACTGGCGGCCCGATCTTGAGTTCGTGAATGATGAGGTGGCGGAATTTTCAGGCGGTTCTTCCAACCACTTTCCACATCTCCAAATGCTTTGCTGACGCCGGGCTCCTCATCGGCGAAGTTCTTGCGGCCCGATTTTCGCCCGCTTGGCTGCGGCACAATCTTGTCTTCCAATTTGGCTAACGCAGTAAGCAGTTCGCTGGCTTCAAACGGCTTTACGATGAAGGCATCCGCACGTACCCGACGAGCCTCATCGGCTTTGAACGGTTCCAGTTTTCCTACCGTTAGCAATATTGGAATGCGCGCCGTCTCTTGTGCCTCCCGGATCCGCTGGCACACTTCCAGCCCTCCATATCCGGGCATGTAAACATCCAGCACGATCAGATCGGGCTTGGATTCCGTGACCTTTTTCAGGGCAGAGGAACCATTGTTGACCGTAACCACTTCATAGCCGGCATCCACAAGGATGCGGCGGCCCATGTTCTGGGCAGTCACACTGTCATCGGCAAGGAGGACTTTGCGCGCCAAGGCGTACTTCCTTCTCTGATTGGGGAGATAACGCGAAGGTAACCTGCGGGCAACGGTCAGGTCAATGAGAATGCAGGGGGTAACACGTTACGACTGGACAATGAACTAACCGGCATGGACTGTCGTCACCACACATGGATCCGCAGCACGACGGCCCAGCACGCGGTTGCGCCGCGTGCACAAAAAACCGCCCGCGCGGATCTCGCGGTTAGCTTGAGGTTTACGTTTGATGTTCACGAGGAAGCCTGGTGCAAGCGTCTGAAAACAAAGTTCCGCATTGACACAGACGTGTTCAAACTCACCTCGAGACGTGACTTCTATCACGGCCCTGGCCGGAATGCTCGAAATACCATCGCATTCAGGAGTCGAAGTGGCATTCAAAACCAGGTGCGGACTGCAGACACTCGCGGTCTGCTGCATCCTTGACCTGCTGGATGTTGATCCTCTGCCTAACCGCGAAATCCAGCGAATTTCCATGATTCGCAAAGGAAGGCGCGCATGCCACACACTCTGACCACCTGCACGTTTTGCGGAGTTGGCTGCGGCCTGTATCTGGAAAGCGCTGACAATCGGGTCGTCGGAGCGTATCCGAGCGTATCCCATCCCACAAATGCCGGGCGGATATGCCTGCGCGGCTGGCACGGCCAAGAGATTGCCAGTTCGCCTGATCGCTTGAAGTACCCGCTGCTGAGAAAAAACGGCAACTTGGAAGAAGCCAGTTGGGACGAAGCTTTCGCCTTCATCGCAACTCGCATCCGTGAGATCCGGGAGCGCTACGGCCCAGACGCACTGGGGTTCTTGAACTCACCTCGTTGTTCCAACGAGGACGCGTACTTGCTGCAGAAATTTGCCCGCGCGGTGATCGGCACCAACAACGTTCACCATGGGACCGGGGTCTATTGCAACAACTCCATCAATGTCCTGCTCGAGATGCTCGGAGTTGCAGCCAGCACCAACTCGATCGCAGAGCTCGCCCAAAGTGACGTAATTCTTGTAGACGGCGTCGACCTTACGCGCCGCATGCCGACCCTTGGTGGGGCTGTTTTAAGGGCAAAGCTGAAAGGCGCAAAGCTGATCGTCGTCGGTACCCGCCGCCATCGCTTGGTCGAAAATGCCGATCTTTTCCTGCAGATCAGGCCCAACACCGAGACCATGCTTTATGGCGGAATTGCAAAGGTCATTGTTGATCGCGGTCTTGTTGACGGCCCTTTCATAAGAGCTCGCTGCCACAACTACGAGGCGTTTCTGCAACACATCCACCAGTACGATCTACTTGAATCTGCCGAAGCTTGCGATGTTTCAGCAGAGCTCATTGAGGAAGCGGCCATTACCTACGCAAAAGCGAAATCTGCGGCCCTGCTTTACTCGACGAGCATGCAGGAACGGACAAAAGACACCATCCAAGCTGTCGTCAATCTAGTTTTGCTTACAGGAAATCTCGGCAAGCCGGGCGCTGGCCTTTTCGCATTAACTGAGCAGAACAATTTGCAGGGTGTCTGTGACATGGGCATGCTGCCTGATCGGCTGCCCGGATACAGGCCGGTCACTGATAACACTGCCCGAACCGAACTGGAGTCACTCTGGAAAGCGAACCTCCCGGCAGTCCCGGGGATTGGCTCCCGCAGAATTCTGGCGAACCTGCAGCCCGGCAAAATAAAGGGATTGTGGCTATGCCGTTACGACCCTGCGGGCAGTTCGCTGTTCGAGGTCGCCGATTCGCTCCGGGAATTAGAATTCATCGTCGTCCAGCACATCTTCCTTACTGATACGGCGCAGAACTACGCGCATGTCGTTCTGCCCACCACCGCTTTTGGCGAGGAGCGGGTTTCGTTCACTAACACCGAACGACGCATTCAACTCGCCGAGAAAGTCGTTGAACCGTTTCCCGGCCTGAGCCCCGCTTGGGAACAACTCGCGCGTCTCGCTCGCCTACTTGGCGCTGATTGGAACTACAGCTCGGCCGCCGAGGTCATGGAAGAAACTCGCCAAGCCATTCCTTTCTACAGTGGTGCGAGCCACGAGAATCTTTCCCGAGAATATGGCCGCCAGTGGCCCTGCACAAATGACCATCCTCTCGGCACGCAGTTTCTTTTTGGCAGTCCGGATCACGACACCCGCTTCAAATTCGTTCCTGTCCCGAAGACCGCCCCGGTACCGAGCGTCTCCAAGAATTATCCGCTGACCCTGGTCTGCGGAAGTTCCCTTTATTACTGGAACCAGAATGTGCTGATCCGCCACAGTGAGACTTTGCGCCGTGAATACAGCATCCTGCTTACGGATTACCCGCAAGGATTTGTCGAAATCCATCCAAAGGACGCACAAGCACTGAAGATTCGGGATGGTGAGCAGATTCGCATCTCGAGTGAGACTGGATCAGGCTTATCCACAGCTCGCGTCACCCAAGAGGTACGAACCGGAACCGTCTTCGTGCCCTATTTTGAACGCTCATTAGAGCACAGCATTTTGGGTCAAAGAAGAAATGGCGTAACGCTGATCTCTGTGCGCGTCAAAAAGGAGGTTGCATAAAACCTCGCCTCCTTGACCAGCACGACGTACTGAAGATCGTCGATCTTCTGCGTCAGCAAGGATACGAGGTTATCGCACCTTTGCGCGGACGCGGCCGCGACACCTACTTCGATACTGTTACCGACCAGAATCGCGAACAGGTTCAGATCCATTTTCCCAACCCGTACTATCCACCCAAGCGATTCGTGTTTCCGCACATTGAACGGCTGATGAAGCTGCAGCGGAGTAATGGCGACCTTCACATTGAACCCACGTACGAGCAGCCCAAGCGTGCCATCTTCGGCATCCGCTCTTGCGATGTTGCCGGAATCTATCATCTCGATCGCTTTTATCTTGGGCGCGAGTTCCGCGACGTGTATTACGAGAACCACCGCAAGAATCTGTTTCTCGTTAATGTCGTCTGCACCGATCCTGATCAGGACATCGGTGAAGAATGCTTTTGTCTTTGCACCGACACCGGGCCTGCCGCGCGCGATCACTTCGACCTTCAGCTGATGGATCTCGGGGAAGAATTCATGGCCGTGGCCGGAACTTCGGGCGGCGAAGCTCTCTTTAGCAATCCAATCTTCCGCAAAGCCACACCGGCGCATATCGAGAAGCGCCATGCGCTGTTGGATCTCGCAAGGAAGAGCTTCAAAAAAGAAACGACCAGCTGGTTTTCGGCAACAGTCCGCTACGTTTCGCATGACAAGATTCTGGATAAAACCTGGGAAGAAATCGGCAATCGCTGCCTGGAGTGTGGCGGCTGCACTTACGTCTGCCCTGCTTGCACCTGCTTCACAGTGAGCGATCGCCCAATTGGGCCGAATGAATTCGAGCGCGTGCGGACATGGGATGCGTGCGCTCTTGGTGGATTCACGCGCATGGCGGGTGGTTTCAATCCGCGGCGCGCGGTGCATGATCGTCGCAATCGCCGCTTTTTCCGGAAGCTTGCCCACTACTTTATTCAGCGAGAGCTATCGATGGCCTGTGTCGGCTGCGGCCGCTGCGCAGCAGTTTGCCATGGTGACATTGGGATGCCGACCGTCGTCGAGATGATCCGTGCTGCCACAAGTGAGGTCGAGCATGCCGGCCACTGAGAACATCTATCTGCCGAAGACGGCTGTGCTCGACCGAGTGGTTTCCGAGATCCACGAAGTCAAAACCTTCTATTGGCACTTTGAAAGCTCCTCCGAGCAGGATGCATTCAAGCATTTCCGTCCTGGACAATTCGCTCAAGTGTCATTGTTCGGTGTCGGGGAATTTCCAACCTCGCTGCCGCCCAGCCCGACTGAAGATGAAACGTTCTTTACGGTTCGCCAGGTCGGCAGCTGCACCTCGGCCCTGCACCACCTCAATCCCGGCGCTAAATTCGCCATCCGAGGTCCGTACGGGAATGGCTTCCCCATGGAGCAGTACTACGGCAAGAATCTCATCTTTGTCGCCGGGGGCATCGGCCTGATTCCATTGCGCTCCTGCATCGTCTATGCGCTCAAAAATCGGGACAAATATCAGCGCATACAAATTTTCCATGGCGCGAAAACACCGAAAGAGTTGATGTACGTTCCCAAGCTGCACGAATGGGAGCAAACGCCCGGCGTGGAGTGCCACCTCACCGTGGACCGCGCAGCCAATGGCTGGACCGGCAATGTTGGCGTGGTCGGCAGTCTTTTCAAAAAGCCCGGCGTGCAAGTCCCGGTCGAAAACACCACCGCATTTGTGTGCGGACCACCAATCATGTTCCGCTTCGTGATCAAGGACCTGCTGGGCATGGGATTCCACGAACGCAACATCGTTTCCACTCTTGAGCGCTACATGAAGTGCGGGGTCGGCAAGTGCGGCCATTGCTGTATTGGAGTTGCCTACGTTTGTGTCGATGGCCCGGTGTTCACGTATGAGCAAATCAAGCGCCTCGGGGAGGATATCTAATGTCAAACATCCTCCAGCAACTCGAGCCATGCTTACGCGGTCGGATCTGTTTTCTGGGCCTGGGTAATACAGACTATGGTGATGATGGCTTCGGTGTGCGCTTAGCCGAAAAATTGGTCGACGCTGGTGTAGCGGACGTGATCGTGGCCGGAACCACGCCCGAGCGCTGGATCACGCAATTGTCCGGCTTCGATCATGTGGTGTTTCTGGATGCGGTTGATTTCGGGGGAGCCCCAGGCGACGCGGCCTTTTTGAACTCGGC
Source organism: Acidobacteriaceae bacterium (assembly GCA_019237515.1). Next base: position 1,050 of record JAFAGX010000048.1, on the reverse strand, counting down.
GGAAATGGCGGCACGTTTCCCCCAAATTTCTACGCACAAAATTTCGCTCGGCCTGCTGGCGCGATGGATTGAAGCCAACGGAAGGACCAAAGCTTCTGTGCTCGGAGTACAACCGGAACGGTTGCAATCTCCGCAATTAAGTTCGACCGTACAAAACAGCCTCGATGCACTTTGCGAAGTAATCACAGCCACCGCACAATCGTGTGCAGCCGCCCCCAGATGTCCCGAGCAGGCCCTGGTGACGCGAATGAGCAACCAGCCATGAGGAAACTGAAGCTGACATGATCGCGCGCGACATGTTCGAGCAGTTCAAGCAGAGGTTCGGCCCTCTGATCAAACGTGCCGACCTGCCCAGCGACAATCGCTTGTTCGTATTCATCGACGCCTCCTCAGTTAAATTTGTCTGCCAGCACGTTTTTCGTGATCTCGATGCCCGATATGTGGCCAGCATTGGTGTTGATGATCGGCCATATTCCGGCAATTTCCTGGTCGCTCATAATTTCGCGTTCGACAAAGATCATTTGCTCTGCAGCGCGATTGCTTACCTGCCGCCCGAGAGTCCCACGATTGAGAGCATCACTGATTTTGTTCCTGCTGCCGGTTGGGCAGAGCGCGAAATGCGCGACTTAATTGGCATCGATTTTGTCGGACACCGGTATCTGAAACGCTTAGTCCTGCCTGACGGGTGGCCTGAGGGCAATCATCCACTGCGCAAAGACGTGCCCTGGAACCAGGTTCCGGAAGGATTCGACGACACGCGCGAATTCAAGTTCGACGATCCGCCCGAGGGTTGCACAGTCGTTCCGTTTGGTCCATTTCATCCCACACTCGATGAACCGGCGCACTTCCGCTTGTATGTCGAAGGCGAGATGGTGCGGGGCTGCGAGTATCGCGGCTTCATGGTGCATCGCGGGATCGAGAAACTCGCCGAATCTGTAATGAGCTACAACGACATTCCCGTGCTGGCCGAGCGCATCTGCGGCATCGGCGGCTGCGTGCACAACGTCGCGTACGTGCAATCGGTCGAAGAAGCTGCTGGGCTGAAGCCGC
>JAFAGX010000018.1 GCA_019237515.1 Acidobacteriaceae bacterium | reverse complement strand
GCGTTTATGCGAGGTGCGATGCGGAATCCAACTTCGCCGGACGTCAGAGGTCGACCACTGACATGGGCAATCTCTAATAGAGCCTTGAGGCCGGGATTCACGGCGGTGCGCAGAGCCTCGAGGCCAACTTTCGCAAAAATGCGATTCTCGCCAGTAAGCGGCACAGCATTTGCGATCGTCGCGATGGCGGCGATTTTGGCAAATGACTTCAGCAAAGTTGACTGATCGCGAGTTGTGAGTCGGCGCTCCATCAAAGCTTGCGCCAACTTGAACGCGACTCCCGCCCCGCAGAGGGCTTTGCATGGATAGCTGCACCCAGATTGATTTGGATTTAACACGGCTAACGCATGTGGCACTCCATCCGGTCCGGGAAGATGGTGGTCTGTGACGATTAGATCGATGCCCAGGCGGCGGGCGGTGTCGGCCGCAGCAAAAGCGCGGATGCCCGCATCCACGCTGATCACGAGACGAATGCCGGCTGAGGCCGCGCGCTCGATCACATCGCCTCGAAGATCGTAGCCCTCTTTAATGCGGTGAGGGACGTGAAAATCGGGAGTGCCGCCGCAGAGCTCGATGGCAGTTTTGAGGATCACGATAGCGGTTGTGCCATCCACATCGTAGTCGCCGTAGATGAGAATTCCCTCTTTACGCTCAATCGCGGCGTCGATGCGGTCGAGCGCAGATTTCATGCCCATCATCAGGTAGGGAGAATAAAGCTGAGTCAATGATGGATGAAGGAAATCTGTGGCTGCGTCTGGCTTGGTGATTCCTCGTGCTACCAGCAGGCGGGCTAACACGGCAGAAAAGTTTGGATCGCTCAGAAGTGGATCAGCATGCAACACCTCGGCGAGGCGCTGGGCCTGCTCGGAATCGACGGGCTTGGGGCGCCACTTCATGGGTGAGTGCTGATTTTTGATTTTAGATTGACGGTTACGGTCAGTGACTGTGGAAGCAACAATCGAAACTCAAAAATCAATATTCAAGAATCTCTACGGTTCGTCGTCGCCGCCGGGTTCATCGATCGGCAGACCGGCGAAATCTTCCGCCATCTCCAGAATGTTGCGATAGCGCTCATACCATGGAGAGGAAGCTTCGTAGATCATCATTATGCCTTGATGCCCGAAGCCGAGTTGCACGAAACCGGTCTTGCCGACATAAGTACGGAGCCAGCGGGCGTCCTCGAGATCCTCGTCGCTGGTGAACTCCGCGCTCTTGAGGTGCTGGATCAGATCATCCAACTCATCGCGCTCCAGGCGCCACGAATCCATGGTGAGAAAGGGTGCGCCGGCGGCTTTGGCGAGTTCTACGAAATCTTTCCAGCCGTCAGGATTGTCGGGCGATTTCCAGGTGACACACGGCACTTCGTCGTACTCGATCAGCCCCGGAAACCGCTTCATGCCATGACCTTCGATGAAGGCGATCATGTCATCTTTCAGGCTGGCGAGATCGTCGGAAAGAGCCATAAACTTTACTGGTTAAGAAAACATTGTATTCCGTCATCGGTCGTTTGTCGTTGGGCGGATAGGAGTGGGCCAGGTTTTGCGGCCTTCTGTGGCATCTGTTGTTTCCTGAACGCGGACATCGCGTGATTCCGGTTCCGGCTACATTCAGGCGCTGCAGAAGAATTTCGATGGCCAACGACGAAGGGCCTGCGACCGACGACGGAACGCCGCTATGCTAAACTAGCTGTTTCACCAACACATTTTATTCGCATCATGCTGCTCTCGAAAGAATATGTGAGCTATCTGGCTCGCGAAGTCACCAAAAAGCTCATTGCCGGCCAAATGATTGAGACGAAATCGGTGCCGGCAGTTACAGAGAAGGTGCACGCGGCCATGCTGGAAGAGCTATCGCTCGAAGACCGCATCAATGACGAGGTGCGGGTCATCCTGGAAGCGTACTCGGAGGAAATGCGCAAAACCGGGGCAAATTACCAGGAAATGTTTCGCAAAGTGAAGAACGAACTGGTGCGCAAATACAAGGCGGTGCTGTGAGGTTGAGCCGTGACAAGGCGAACAAGGTGGCACATGTGGTGACCGACGCCTTGGCTGAGATGCCCGAAGTTGATTTTGTTGAAGATCGAAACACAATTCGGCTGGAAGTAAGAAAAATTCTCGAGGAACTCCTCAATCAGGAGGAGAGAATTGATCAAGCGGCGCGGCAGAAAATTGAAAACCAGAAGCGCACAATCCTTGAGGGCAGCCAGGAATGGGACATCCTGTACCGAAAATATTACGTGGAAGAAGTGAAGAAGCTCGGAGTATGAGCTCGCTCGCCTGATCGTGCTTCCTCCAGTGCGTGACCTTTGACGAAGTTCCAGACCTTCAGCGGCGCTGCACGAAACAAACCAATTCTGGATCCCAAGCCACTCAATCGAGCCGGTTTCGCTCGCACCGGTGTGGACAGCGTATTGCCGCGTTGTTGGGCGAATGCCCGGACATCCTGCGTGTGCATGGTGCTCGTCGCGTTGACCCTGCGGATCGGGTATATCGTCGTTGCACACACATACCGGTTCAAGGCGGTTGATGACCACTTCGGTTTTGGCTTTGAGATGGGGCGCATCGGCCGGTCACTCGCAGTTGGCCAGGGATTCAGCAATCCTTTTCACGGAGTCACCGGGCGAACTGCGTGGGAACCACCTCTCTACCCCTTTCTCATTGCCGGGGTCTTCAAACTCTTGGGAGTGTACACGTGGACGTCGGCGGTCGTTCTACTTATCTTCAATAGCCTTTGCTCGGCAATCACTTGCGTTCCAATGTTTCAGATCGCAAGGCGCTGCTTTGATGAGCGAGTGGCCGTGTGGAGCGCATGGGCGTGGGCGTTGCTGCCTGCCGTCATTTTCTGGAGTACGCGATATGTTTGGGAAACGAGTCTCGCGACCTTGTTATTGGCAGGGATTTTTTGGTTAGTGCTCCTAATCGAGAGGCAGGATCGCCTGATACCCTGGCTTGGCTTCGGAGCCTTGTGGGGCGTTGCTGCGCTTACGAATACTGCATTACTGTCATTCCTGCCTGCTTGCGGAATATGGGTTTGGTATCGACGCGCAAAGCAGGGCAAGAGATCGTTAAGCGGTGTGCTGATCGCATCACTAATGTTTGCGGCATGTGTCACTCCCTGGATTGCGCGGAACTACGGCGCATTTGGGCAGTTTATCTTCATTCGATCGAATCTTGGCGCGGAGCTAAGGTTGGGAAACGGCCCGGGAGCGAATGGCACGTGGATGGACTATCTGCATCCCACAAAAAACGCGGAGCAGCTCGATCACTATAAACAGATGGGAGAAATCGCGTACGTAGCTGAACGCAAAAGCCAGGCGGTGGAATACATTCGAGAAGATTACTCGCGTTTCGCAAGGCTATGCCTGAAGCGCTTTGTGTACTTCTGGGCGGGCCCACCGCGAGATACTGTTTCGCACACGATACAGGCAAATTCGTTGTATTTTCTTTCGTCTGTTCTGGCAATCTTGGGATTGGCTCGGGCCTTGCTAAAACGCCTGCCTGGAGCATGGTTAATGTTCTGGTTACTCGTGCTGTATCCTTTGCCCTACTACATGACGTTTGTTCTTCCGCGATACCGGCATCCGATAGAGCCTGAATTGCTGATGTTGCTGGTCTATGGAATGCTCAAGGCATTTCGCCGGGATGATCAGGGCAGCGCGGTAGCGACTCACCAAGTGGTTTCGTAATAGCAATGGAATGGATCAGCCAGTACGGGCGTTGAAGAAATCCCTCGCCAAGGATAAGCAGCGGACTTCACTAGAGCAATGGGCGCAGGTTTATAGGTGGCTCATAGCCTTAGTCATCCTCTGTCTGGGCTTCGTATTGCGCTTGGAGGAAGCATGGGGGACTTTCCTCAATCCAGACGAGGCACTGCATTTTTTTATTGCAGATCGGCCGTCACTGGAAGCCGTTTACAAAGCAAGCTTGACGCAGGCGCATCCGCCGCTGTTCTTTTTCATGCTCCACGGGCTGCGGTCGTTGGGCAATTCGGAAATCATCCTTCGACTTCCGTCGTTTCTCGCTGGCACCTTGTTCTGCTGGGTGTTTTTTAAGTGGCTCGATGACATCTTTGGTCCACAGGTGGCGCTGGTCGGTGTTGTCTTTGCGGCATTGTTGCCGACGATGATTGGTGTCACCGCAGAAGTGCGCCAGTACGGCCTGTTACTGCTTTTTCTGATGAGCGGTCTATGGTTTCTGGACCGCGGGGTGAGGAAGAATTCACCGCCGCAGATGTTTGCTTCCGCGGTTTGTCTCTGGCTCGCGATGCTGACCCATTACTCGTCATTCTTTTTTGTTGCTGTGCTCGCGATCTATGCAAGCCTGCGGATCTGGCGCAATAAGGTTTCGAGACCAACTGCTGTCGCTTGGCTTTCGGGACAACTGGCGGCGTGTTCGCTAGCAGTTCTTCTGTATGTCAGGCATATCTCGAAAATAAAGGCAACCACAATGACGCAGCAGGCATTTGAGATCTGGCTGCGCAGGTCTTATTTTCATTCCGGCGACAATCCCCTGATATTTCTAGTCACCCGAACGTTCAGCGTCTTTCAATACACAGTTGGACAGCTTGTTGTAGGAGACGCTCTTGCGATCGTTTTTCTAGCCGGAGTAATTTTCTTATTGCTACGCAAGAAGCAGATGCGCAGTCAATACCCATCCGCGCTTGCGGTTCTGCTGATGCTTCCGTTCGTGCTGAACTATATTGCGGGACTTCTGGATCTGTACCCGTTCGGAGGCACCCGGCATTGTGTTTATCTCAGTATCTTCGCCATCACTGGCATCGCGATAGGGATCGTTGAGCTCGCCGGACAGAATCTCGTCAGGGCAACAGTGATCTCAGTAGTTGTGGTCATATTGTGCTTCGCATTTCGATCGGTCCATCATCCGTATATCGCACGCGCCGACCAAGCACGTAGTCATATGGATGAAGCCGTTGTTTTTGTACAGACGCAAATTTCCACATCGCAAACCATTCTCGTGGATTATCAGAGCGGGATTGAGTTAAGCCATTATTTGTGCAAGCAACAACAGATTGTGTATGACCGTGTGACGCCGGATTTTCTCGTTTTCAATTGCGCCAACCACCGCATCATCTCCACAGTTTCCGATCTATGGGCGTTTACCCCGCAAACGTTCTTGGAGCAAGCGAGAAATCTGCTGGCCCACGGATACTTGGAGCCGGGCGAGAGAGTTTGGGTGTGTCAGGCTGGATGGATTGTGAACCTTAACGAAGATCTAAGGAATTTTCCTGGGTTCCAGAACCTTAAAACGCAGAGGTTTGGAAACAATATTCGGATATTCTCACTTCTCGTTGGAGGCCGAGAGCCGGGACAGATCTAGAATTTGCGCGAGTGTTCCTTGGCCCAGCGTTCGATGACGATTTTCTTTTCGGTGTAGAACTCGATCGCATCCCGGCCTTGAGCATGCATGATCCCGAAGAAACTGTCTTTCCAGCCACTGAAAGGGAAATAGGCCATAGGAGCGGCGACCCCAATATTGATGCCAATGTTTCCTGCGGGCGCTTCGTATCGGAACCGGCGAGCCGCGGAGCCACTCGATGTAAACAATGATGCCTGATTCCCGTAGGCACTGTGTTCGAGAAACGCCAGCGCTTCGTCCATATCATTGGCGTGAACCAGACTGAGGACCGGGCCGAAAATTTCTGCGTCAACCAGTTCGCTGCTGGGGGGCAGGCCATCGAGGATGGTGGGCCTCACAAAATTTCCGGTCTCGTGCTTGGGTATCTTGGCATTACGGCCATCGAGAACAATCTTGGCCCCCTGCTTCTCGCCGACACCGATCAAAGATTCGATGCGCGACTTGCTCTGCTGAGTGATCACTGGTCCCATTTGCGTGCTTGCATCCAGGCCGTTTCCGACGCGAAGGTTCGCGGCGGCCTCAGCCATGGAGTCGCGAAACGTTTTCTGCGCTTCACCTACGGTGACCGCAACCGATACTGCCAGGCATCGCTGCCCCGCACAGCCGAAGGCACTGTCACTCACAATCTGGGTCGCCATGCTCATGTCCGCATCAGGCAAAATGATCACGTGGTTCTTCGCCCCGCCCTGGCATTGCGCACGCTTGCCATTTTCGCCGGCCCTGGCATACACGTGGCGGGCAACCGGGGTGGATCCGACAAAGCTGATCGCCCGAACCTTCGGGTGATCAATCAGGGCATTCACGACATCCCTGCCGCCATTGATCAGGCTGACGACACCCTTGGGTAAACCTGTTTGCTCCAGCAATTCGAACGCGCGGCGCATGGTGAGCGGCACGCGCTCGGAAGGCTTCAGGATGAAAGTATTGCCGCATGCGATAGCGTAGGGCAGAAACCAAAACGGAATCATTCCCGGAAAATTGAAAGGCACGATCGCGGCCACGACGCCGAGAGGCTGCCGGATCATGGTTTCGTCGATGCCACGGGCGACATCTTCGAGGTTATAGCCTTGCATCATCATCGGAATTCCGCAGGCGACTTCCACATTCTCGATTGCGCGGCGAAATTCGGCTTTGGCTTCGGTAAAGGTCTTGCCGTTCTCCTGGGTGATGGTTCGGCTCAGTTCATCGATGTGCTCTTCGAGAAGCTGCTTGAGCTTGAACAATGGCTGAATGCGGTCTTCGGGCGGCGTACGGCGCCAGGCGGGAAATGCGGCGGCGGCAGCTTCGACCACCTGGCCAACTTCGTCCGCGCTGGACAGAGGTGTTCTGGCGATGGTGTCGCCTGTGGCGGGATTGGTTACGTCAAATAAGTCGGCCGCATCGGAATCG
>JAFAGX010000626.1 GCA_019237515.1 Acidobacteriaceae bacterium | reverse complement strand
TCAGGCGCAATTTGTCGCGTTCAACTGGTGGCATTTTGCGTAGACCCAGACCTTGGGCCTCTTCCTGCGTCACGAAGCGAATTCCGACTGGGCGGTCCTCGGTTATCACCTCATTTGCGAGATTCTCGGCGGCTTCCACCTGCGAATCCGTGAGCGTCTTCGTGTCCAAATCGATCGAACAGGCCTCAACGCCCATGTGAAATGAGACGGTGGGTATATTGAAGAGTCTTACGAATGCAGCCGAAAGCACGTGCTGGCCCGAGTGCTGCTGCATGTGATCGTGTCGGCGGTCGGCGTCGATCTGCCCGTGAACCTGAGTTCCCTTCTCCACATTCGCAGCGCCTTCGATGTAATGCAGAATCATGCCCTGATCATTCTCTGCGACTTCAGCCACTCGAAGCCTGTTGCCTCCGGCAACAATCATTCCCGTATCGAAAACCTGCCCACCGCTGGTTGGGTAAAACGCAGTTCGGTCGAGAATCAGCGCCGTTCGTGAATCGCTCTTGGTGATATCTACAACCGTGGCGTCAAATTCACAGAGAAAAGAGTCTTGATAATAGAGGTGCTCAGTCATGTCTCAGGACGACAATAATATAAGGAGTTGTTGGCTGAATGCGGAGTGCTGATTGCTGAGTGCTCCTCAGTACGGCCCTATAATTCCGCCGATCTGCCGCGAAGCAGGCCGCGGCTGCGCCCGGTGTTTGTGTTTCTCGATTACATCCAGATACTTCAATCCCGAGGCAGTATTGAACAGCATCACCGTGTCGTCGGCGCTGAAAAATTCACGTTCTCGCAACTTTCGATATGCTGCCAGCGAGGCCGCTCCTTCTGGCGCAGCAAAGATTCCTTCCGTTTTGGCCCAATGCTGCAGCGCGTCCATGATCTCCTCGTCGCTCACCGCGACGGCGAGACCGCCACTCTTTTTCAGGATATCGAGAATCAGGTAGTCGCCGTAGGGTTTGGGGACGCGAAGCCCGGCCGCGAATGTTGCAGCATCGGACCAACCCTCAGCCGTACTCTTGCCTTCGTCCCAGGCTTTGACAATCGGCGCGCAGCCCGCTGCCTGCACCGAAATCATCTGCGGGCGTTCGGAGCCGATCCAGTCCAGTTGTTGCATTTCGTCAAAAGCCTTCCACATCCCGATGAGGCCTACACCGCCGCCAGTCGGGTAAATAATCGCGTGAGGCAAACGCCAGCCAAGCTGCTCGGCGACTTCGTAGCCCATGGTTTTTTTGCCTTCAACCCGGAAAGGCTCTTTCAGCGCCGAGACATCGAACCATCCTTCCTTGTCTTTTCTTTCGGCGATCATCATGGCGCAATCGCTGAGCAGACCATCGACAAGGGTGACGCACGCACCATAGACCTCGCACTCAACCCGATTCGCGAGAGGCGCATCTTTCGGCATGAAGATGTAAGCTTCGATTCCGGCCGCCGCTGAGTAGGCAGCCAATGCGCTGGCGGCATTTCCCGCCGAAGGAGCGGCTAGTTTCTTTAGACCATACGCTTTGGCCATGGTGACCGCGGCGGATGCTCCGCGAGCTTTGAACGAGTCGGTGGGATTCAGACCTTCATTTTTTATATATACGTTCGGGAACTCGCGGCTGGGCAGCATGGGCGTAAATCCTTCGCCGAGCGACACAGGCTCCGCTTCCGGCAAAACTTCAGCGTAACGCCACATCGAAGGAGTTCGCCCGAACAGCGAAGCTGCAGTAAACGTTTTTTTTAAAGCCGCCAGATCATAACGGACGTAGAGCACTGCACCATCTTTTGGACAGACGGACTGCGGCTGATCAGCGTTGATGTGATCGCCGCATTTTGTGCACTCAAGATACGCGATTCGTGCCAAGAGGCGAGTTTAACATCACGACTTGCCCACGTAGGGACAGCCGCCCTCGGCTGTCGGGCGGAGCGAAGCTCCGCAGTTATCTTGTGGGAAATTTCTCTTTCATATCTAGATTCAACTCCAGCACATTGACCCGTGGCTCGCCGAGAAATCCAAACTGGCGATCAGCGGTGTGCTTCTGAATCAATTCCTGGATTTGAGCCTCCGATGCTCCGCGCTCTTTTGCCACACGCGAGACCTGGAACTCGGCTGCCGCAGGAGTAATGTCCGGGTCGAGTCCGGATGCGGACGAGGTCACCAGGTCGATAGGCACTGCCTCGCCTGGGTGGTCGGCTTGGTTGCTGGTAACATCAGCCTTTACCCGATCAATGAGTGCGTGGTTCGTCGGTCCAAGCTGCGAGCCGTTGGAGTTCGCGGCGTCGTAGCCAGCGCCAGCTGAAGACGGCCGCGAATGGAAATACGCAGGCCCGGTGAACGCCTGACCAATAAGTCGCGAGCCCATCACTTGCCCGTTTTGTGTGATCAGCTGGCCATTAGCTTTGTCTTTGAAGAACACCTCAGCAAGACCCGTGACAGCCAGCGGGTAGATGATCCCCAGCAGGACCGTCGTAACGATCGTCATGAGCACCGAAATCAGCAGGTTCTTCTTCATAGTAAGGTCCTTAACAATTTGTCATTCGAGGAGTACCGCGACGAGGAATCCGCTTTATTCTGAAGTGCAAGTCCCTCGCTCCGCTTGGGATGACAACAAGACTTGCACATTTCACGCCATCCGCAGCGCCGTGATGGCCAAGTCGATCAGCTTGATTCCGGCGAACGGCACCAGCATGCCTCCAACACCGTAAATCCACAGATTGCGACGCAACAACGCCGCCGCTCCCATGGGCCGATATTTCACCCCGCGCAGCGCCAGCGGAATCAGCACAACAATGATCAGCGCATTGAAAATCACCGCCGAGAGCACCGCCGACTGCGGCGTCTGCAGATGCATAATGTTCAACGCATTCAGTACCGGAAACGTCCCCGCGAACATTGCCGGAATGATGGCAAAGTATTTCGCCACATCATTGGCGATCGAAAACGTAGTCAGCGCGCCGCGGGTCATCAGCAGCTGCTTTCCGATTTCGACAACTTCAATCAGCTTGGTCGGATTCGAGTCCAGATCGACCATGTTGCCCGCTTCCTTTGCCGCTTGTGTCCCGGTATTCATGGCAACCCCAACATCGGCTTGGGCGAGCGCCGGCGCATCGTTCGTGCCGTCGCCTGTCATCGCGACCAGCTTGCCCTCTTTCTGCTCTTTGCGAATCAAATCCATTTTGTCTTTGGGCGTAGCTTCTGCAAGGAAATCATCCACTCCCGCTTCTCGCGCGATCGCCGCTGCTGTCAGCGGATTGTCACCGGTAATCATCACGGTCTTAATCCCCATGGCGCGAAGCTGATCAAAGCGATCTCGCATGCCGCCCTTCACGATGTCTTTGAGATGGATCACACCGAGAGCGCGCTGATTTTCCGCAACCACCAGTGGTGTTCCTCCCGCCCGCGCGATCTTCTCCACCGCCGATTGAATTTCCCGGGGGATCGAGGTGCCGTGCTGGTTCAAATAATTCGCGATCGCATCGGCCGCGCCCTTGCGAATCTCACGCCCATCAAGATTGACGCCCGACATGCGCGTTTGAGCGGTGAATGGGATAAACTCCGCTTCCTGCGCACCCAATTCTCTGCCCCGCAAGCCATATCGTTCTTTTGCTAACACGACTATTGAGCGGCCTTCAGGAGTTTCGTCGGCCAGCGACGAAAGCTGCGCTGCATCCGCCATCTGTGACTCGGTGATCCCCGCCGCGGGAACAAACTCTGCCGCTTGGCGATTACCCAGCGTGATGGTTCCGGTCTTATCCAGCAGCAGCGTATTCACGTCGCCGGCCGCTTCCACAGCGCGGCCAGACATCGCCAATACATTGTGCTGAACGAGACGATCCATCCCGGCAATGCCGATAGCCGATAGAAGTCCGCCGATGGTCGTGGGAATCAGGCACACGAGCAGAGAGACCAGAACAAACACGGTTTGAGGAGATCCCGAATAAATCGCGAACGGCTGCAAGGTTACAACGGCCAGCAGAAAGATGATGGTCAAACCCGCCAGCAGGATATTCAGCGCAATCTCGTTGGGCGTCTTCTGGCGCTCGGCGCCTTCTACCAGAGCGATCATGCGATCCAGAAATGTTTCGCCGGGATTCGAGGTGATCTTGATTTTGAGCCAGTCGGAGAGTACCCGTGTGCCCCCGGTCACAGCAGAGCGGTCCCCTCCTGATTCCCGGATGACGGGCGCAGATTCGCCGGTGATCGCGGATTCGTCGACGGATGCCACGCCTTCAACGATTTCACCGTCACTGGGGATGAATTCACCGGCGGAGACCATCACATGATCTCCCGAGCGCAGCTTGGAACTCGGGACCTGTTCGGTCTTGCCGTTGGACAGAAGCCGATTGGCAACGGTTTCCGCGCGCGCCCTGCGCAACGTATCGGCCTGCGCTTTTCCGCGGCCCTCCGCCATGGCTTCGGCAAAATTCGCGAACAACACCGTAAACCAGAGCCACAACGTGATCTGGAGGTTGAAATAGAAGGCCGCATCGCGTTTGAAGAGTAGAGCAGTCGTGATGACGCTGCCGATCTCGACGACAAACATCACGGGATTCCCCATCATCTTGCGTGGATCCAGTTTCACAACCGCGTCCCACAGCGCGCGCCGCACAATCTTCCATTCCCAGATCGCCTTTTCCTTGCTCGGCTTCATGGGCGAGTGTCCAAGCCGAATTTGTTTCACTTCTGGAATCGGTGGTGTTTGCGTCATCATTGCCATAGGTCGAGTCCTCTAGAACGTCTTACCTGCAGCCAGGAGCAGGTGCTCCAGGATCGGTCCCAAGCTTAATGCCGGGAAAAATGTAAGTGCACCCACAATCAGAATCACGCCGATCAGAAGCACGGTGAAGAGCGGCGTAGTCACCGGGAACGTGCCGAGTGACGGCGGAACGTATTTCTTCTGCGCCAGATTCCCGGCGATCGCCAGCATCGGAATGATCATGAAAAAGCGGCCGAGCAGCATAGTTACGCCGATCGTGGTGTCGTACCACGGGGTGTTGGCGGTCAATCCCGCGAAAGCCGAACCGTTGTTTCCTGCGCCGGAGGTGAACGCGTACAGCATTTGGGTCAATCCATGCGGCCCGGAATTTGTGATGCTGCTGGTCCCATACGGCTCTACGGCTGAAATCCCCGCGAAGACGAGAATCACCAGCGGGAATACGAGCACGACAAGCATCGCCATCTTGACGTCGTAAGCTTCGATTTTCTTGCCAAGATATTCGGGCGTTCGGCCTACCATCAGCCCTGCGATAAAGACCGCAAGCACGATGTAGATCAACATCCCGTACATGCCCGCGCCCACACCGCCGAAAATCACCTCACTGAGCATGATGTTCACCAGCGGAACCATTCCGCCGAGCGGAGTAAAGGAATCATGCCAGCCGTTAATCGCGCCGCAACTCGCGTCAGTCGTTACCGTGGCGAATAGGGCGCTATTGGCGACGCCGAAGCGGACCTCCTTGCCCTCCATGTTGCCGCCAGATTGCGCAGCAGTGACGCTCTGGTTGGTTCCGGCAAGTAGCGGATTGCCGCGGGCTTCAGCCCAATACGCGGTAGTTACCCCCACCAGAAACAAAATCGCCATGGCCGCCCAGACTGCCCAGCCGTGACGCTGCGAACCCGTCATCCGGCCAAGGGTGTAGGTCAACCCGGCGGACACGGCAAAAATTGCGAACAATTCCACCAGGTTGCTGAATGGAGTTGGATTTTCGAATGGATGAGCACTATTCGCATTGAAGAACCCGCCTCCGTTCGTGCCCCATTCTTTGATAATCTCCTGCGACGCTACCGGGCCCTGAGCAATGGTCTGTGTGGTTACTGTTTCCATCACCGGTTTGCCATTAGCATCAACCATGGGCTTGCCATCGGATCCGGTCTTTTGCACCTGCATGGGTTCGACCAGCTTTGCCGTGTCATACGGTCTCAGGTTTTGAACTACGCCCTGCGAAACCAATACCAGCGCGCCAACGACACAGAATGGCAACAGCACCCAAAGCGAGCTCCGTACCAGGTCCACCCAAAAGTTTCCGATCGTCTGCATCTGCCGTCGCGCGATTCCGCGGACGAACGCAATCGCCAGCGAAATCCCTACTGCGGCAGACACAAAATTGTGATAAGCAAGGCCCGCCATCTGGGTGAAATAACTCATCGTCGTCTCACCCGCATAGGCCTGCCAATTGGTATTCGTGGTGAATGAAGCAGCCGTATTGAATGCCACGTGAGCGGGACTTACGGCGCCGAATTTCTGCGGATTAAAGGGTAGATATCCCTGCAACCGCTGCATCAAGTACAGCACCAGCATCGAAACCAGGCTGAACAGGAGCATGGAAACGGCGTATTCCGTCCAGCGCATCTCATGGTTCTCATCAACGGCGGTCAGTCGATAGACAAGGCGTTCGATCGGCCGCAGTACCGGATCCAGAAATGTTTTCTCGCGGTTGAACACCCGGGTCATGAAAATGCCCATCGGCTTCGTGACCAGAAAGATCAGCAGGAGAAAAAACAGGATTTGAAACCAGCCATTAACCGTCATCAGAATTTCTCCGGCCGCAAGAGTGCGTAAATCAGATACACCATCGTCAGCGCACTCACGGCGAGCATAATGATGGATTCCAGATTCATGCCGTTCTCTCCTTACTTCACCCGCTCACAGAAGTGCACGTAGGCGATCGACAAAGCAAAAAAACCGATCGTTACCGCGATCCAAAGAATGTCTTGCATACTTTTTCTCCTTACGCCCTCGCATCGCTTGCCGCGGCGGCGGGGTATTTAAAACTTCACCAGAATTGCTAGATTCAGCCGGTTCTCATCCTTCACCAGGTCAGGAGTAAAACCCGGCACCTTTACAGTAGGATTGCCGGTGTTACCACCGAACGGCGTAATTCCACCGCGCCCCGAAAAATAAGGGACGTTGGCGGCACGATGATCGTATTCCCAGCGGAACGTGATGTACTGGCTGGGCATGTAATCAAAAGTTGCCGACATATCCCACGCTTTATAGGGGTCACCGGGATTTTCAGTGAAATAGGGCGTACCGGTCGCCGCAGTGGCACCGTTGATCGGCGGCAACAGCACCAGGTAACGTCCGGGATTGTTGATCTTTCCGCCGCCGAGTGTAAAACCGAACAAATCTCGGTGGAACCAGAGGCGGTTGTAGAGCATGAATCCGAGGAAGTCTTGTTTTGGCGTGATGTACTTAACACCATTGACTACCTTCACGCCATTGGTATCGCAACTCACCGCGCTGCCCGCAACCGGGTCGCCACCGTGTTCGCAGCCCATGTCGCCGGTCAGTGAAAAGGCGGCTTTGCTGATGAAGGTTTCAGGGTTGTCGTAATACTT
>JAFAGX010000600.1 GCA_019237515.1 Acidobacteriaceae bacterium | reverse complement strand
GTCACCCTGCTGATTGATCGACCAGGCTGCCCCGCTGCGGTCTCCGACTTGCTCGAAAATGGCTGTGGCTTCCCGCAGCGCCACTTGGGCGCGAAAAAAATCTTCTCGCAGCTTCGCGACGTTTGCCAGATTGTGCAGGCAGCGGGCGGTTTCCAGAGGGTTGTCCAGTGCACGCCAGAATTGCAGGCAACGCTCGAAAGTGCCTTGTGCGGTATCGTAGTCGCCAGAATCGCAGGCTCCGATCGCTAACGCATTCAGAGAAGCGGCAGCACCCCAGCGGTCATTCAACTCTTCGTACAAGCCCAGGCTCATTTCACTGAAACGTCTGCCGCCGGGAAAGTCGCCCAACGCCGTTGTCAGAGCGCCTAGAAAGACGCCGATTCTGGCGCGCTGCTGCGTATAGTCATTCCCCGCGAGTTGAAGAACGGTTTCAAGACGAGAGCGGCCCTCCGCAAGATGTTCCCGCATATCCCAAAAACGAAACAGAGCCATGCAAACCCGAAGTGCCCACTCCAAACTCCTGGTCGCCAAAAGCCAATCGAGAGCAGAACGAAAATTGTCGATCTCAAGATCGCACCGGGACAGCCACAGCGCCCGTTCCGCGGGATTCAACTCAGGGTTACCTTCTTCTGCCAGCACCAGGCAATAAGCGGCGTGAGCACGCCGCGCCGCCGCTTCTTCCCCGCTCGATACCAGGCGTTCCATGGCGTATTCCCGAATGGTTTCGAGCATCGTGAACCGCGCTTCTGAATCGGGCAGGTCCATGCGCTGGACCAGATTCTTGTCCATCAGAGACGAAAGACCGTCGAATACAGCAATGCCCAAATCAAGGCCCGTATTGCAGACCGCTTCGGCAGCCTCAATTGTGCAACCGCCAACAAATACTGACAAACGGCGAAACAGCTTCTGCTCGGCCTCGTTAAGGAGGTCATGGCTCCAATCAATCGTGTTACGGAGGGTTTGCTGCCGCTCCGGTAAGTCGAGCGCGCCTCCGGTCAGCAGTTGCAAACGGTTCTGCAGCCGATCCAGGATCGCGACCGGCGCTAGCAATTTGGTTCTGGCGGCTGCCAGTTCGATCGCTAATGGCAGGCAATCCAGGCGAGAACATATGCCCCCAATTGCAGCCGAGTTCTCGGTCGTCATTGCAAAATTTGGCCGGACGGCTGTGGCCCGCTGCACGAACAATTGCACAGCGGAAGGCTGATCTAACGGAGCTACCGGGAATTCCTGTTCCCCATACAAGCGCAGACAGGCCCGGCTGGTGACCAGTACCTTGAGGGTCGGACATGCGGCTAACATCTCGGCGACGAGCGTGGCCGCCGGCAATACCTGCTCAAAATTGTCGAGTACGAATAAGAATGGGCCCGAATCTTGCAGGTATTCGCTCACCATCCGCGGGATGCTGGCATTGGTCGCGTGCTGCAGATCAAGTGCTTTGGCAACTGCATTCCCGACAAGATCAGCATCGGGAATCGACGCTAGACCAACGTATTGAACCCCGGCGGAAAATTCCGGTGCGATGGCCGAAGCGACCGCAATTGCCAGGCGGGTCTTGCCCGCACCCCCCGCCCCTGTGAACGTCAAGAGCCGCACATCGGTTTGGCGCAAGAGCGCAGTGGCTTGCGCAAGTTCCTGCTCGCGCCCGATCAGAGACGTGCGAGGTTTTGGCAAATCAACCCGTTTTTTTGGAGTTGCTGCAAGCGCAGGCGCCGCGGCCGTTGCGGAGGGAACTGCCGGTGGAGCTTCATTTTCTGCGCCGGACCGGCTTACGCTTGCCGTGAACAGGTAGCCTCGCCGCGGCACGGTCTTCACCAACTGCTGGTCTCGGTCATCGAGAGCGCGTCGCAGTTCAATCGTGCACTGCACCAGGGAATCATCGGTCACGAAGCTGTCCGGCCAGATCGCCTGCATGAACTCCTGTTTGCCGATCAAGCGCCCGGGGTTTTCCACCAGATACTTCAGCGCCTCGTAAACCTTGGGCCGGAGCTTGACCTCCTTGCCCAACTTCAGCAGACAGCCCCGGCCGACATCCAGGGTGAACTCGGCGAAATGATATGTGAAGGGGCCGCTTTCCAAGTTTTCTACGCCTTCCCCGAGTCCGAAGGATTCCCGCTCTTCGATATTTTGGTGTTTCTTCGGCGTTACTTCGTTACGTCGCTTAGGTATGATTGCTACCTTGACCTTGGCAGGCGAGAACAGCACCTTCCGGCGGCTTTGCGCAACTGCCAACCGGACGGATTGACTGAATCTTGCGAATTTTACCAAAGCTTCCGCAAGGACAAGAAATCGCCTGTCAAGATGGGAACGGATCACATCCGCTCCGACAATCAAGGAGACAGGTATGAGCACAGCACAAGCCCCCGCCCTCGACATGAACAAGCTGAATGCATTTATTGGACAATTCGTTACTGACCTTGGCGCCTCCGTTCACGCCGGCATGGTAGTGATCGGCGAGAAACTCGGACTTTACAAAGCGCTGGTTGCCGGCCCGATGAGCCCGGCAGAACTGGCAGCCAAGACCGGGACGGATGAGCGTTATCTACGCGAATGGCTCTCCTCACAGGCCGCGGGCGGCTACATTACATATGACCCCGCAAGCAAGAAATTCAGTCTGACAGAAGAACAAGCTTTCACTCTCGCCCGTGAGGACAGTCCGGCATATCTGCCGGGCGCGTTCGAACTCGCGCTGGGCTCTCTGGCCGCGGTCCCCCGGATTGTGGAATCGTTCCGAACGGGCGCCGGCATGGGCTGGCACGAGCACGAGGATGGTGTGTTTCATGGTTGCGAAAAGTTCTTTCGCCCTGGTTACGCAGCTAATCTGGTGAGTTCGTGGATACCTTCGCTCCATGACGTAAAGCAGAAACTCGAGGCGGGAGCACGCGTCGCCGATGTGGGTTGCGGTAAAGGTGCATCCACTCTGCTGATGGCAAAGGCGTTTCCGAAATCAAAGTTCTTCGGGTTTGACTATCACGACAAATCGATCGAAGCCGCGCGTGAATCTGCCAAGCAGGACGGGATCGCCGATCGCGTGAGCTTTGAGGTCTCAAAAGCCAAGGATTTCCCGGGGAAAGACTACGATTTCGTAGCCGTTTTTGATTGTCTGCATGACATGGGCGATCCCATCGGCGCGGCGTCGCATGTTCGCCGCTCCCTCGCCAAAGACGGCACCTGGATGATCGTCGAGCCTTTTGCCAATGATGAACTGAAGGATAACTTGAATCCGGTTGGCCGGGTTTACTACTCCTTCTCCACTCTGCTTTGCACTCCTTGTTCGCGCTCGCAAGAGGTCGCACTTTGCCTCGGAGCGCAAGCCGGAGAGAAACGCATTGGCGAGGTCGTGAATGCTGCGGGTTTCAGCCATTTCCGCCGCGCCACTGAGACACCTTTCAACATCGTCTATGAAGCTCGACCCTAACCGTCAAGATAAAAATTGAGCAGGCGCAACCTGCGCCTGCTCCGCTACAAGCGATTCCTTGGTGAGGAGATCACTATGACAGTTCCCGATACACTTCTTTCCAAAACGCATTCGACGGATGCTCACGCTGGTGCACAGCCGGCTCGTGCGAAAGCTCCCTCGAATGATTTCGCGCAGAGCCCCCTGACAGAAGACATGCTCAAGCGGTTCGAGTCCCGTGCCCCGACGTATGATCGAGAAAACCGGTTTTTTGATCAAGACTTTGAGGAACTCCGCGCCGCGAAATACCTTCTGATGCCGCTTCCATCGCAGTTTGGCGGCTCAGGCTTCAGTCTCGCCGAAGTATGCCGCGAGCAACGCCGGTTGGCCTACTACGCGCCGGCAACCGCCCTGGCCGTGAACATGCATACATATTGGCTGGGCGTGGCCGCTGATCTTTGGAAACGTGGAGACGTTTCCCTGGAGTGGATCCTCCGCGATGCCGCTGCGGGAGAAATTTTCGCTGCGGGCCACGCTGAAGCCGGAAACGATATTCCCGTGCTTCTTTCTACCTCAAAGGCGGAGCGCGTGGACGGTGGCTACCGCTTTACAGGAAGCAAGAATTTCGGAAGTTTGAGTCCGGTGTGGACGCGTCTTGGCCTGCACGGAATGGACAACAGCGATCCCAATCAACCGAAAATTGTCCACGCATTCATGCCCCGCGACAGCGCAGGTTACATCATCAAGGAGACCTGGGACGTTCTCGGAATGCGTGCAACTCGCAGCGACGACACGGTCCTGGAGAACGCATTTATTCCTGACCGCTATGTCGCGCGCGTTGTGCCCGCAGGTGGCGCCGGCATCGACCCGTTCGTATTGTCTGTATTCGCCTGGGCTCTCATGGGGTTTGCAAACGTTTATTACGGTCTGGCGAAACGCGCTTTGGATAAAAGTATTGCTGCAGTAAAAAGTAAGAGCTCCATGGCCCTGTCGCGGTCGATGGCGTACCATCCCGAAATCCAGCACGCCATCGCGGAAATGGTGATCGCCATCGAGTCGATTGGGCCACATCTGGACCGCATCGCAGAAGATTGGTCTAACGGCGTGGACTACGGCGCGGAATGGCCATCAAAAATCTTTGCAGCTAAATACCATGCGGTCGAGGCATCGTGGCGGGTTGTCGATCTCGGTCTCGATGTCGCAGGCGGCTCCGGTATTTTTCGCGCCGCGGGATACGAACGTTTACTCCGGGACGCACGACTCGGGCGAATTCACCCAGCCAATTCGTTCCTGACTCATGAAGTCGTAGCTAAAACGGCATTGGGTATCAGCCTCGACGAGCAACCCCGCTGGGGCTAGGCTGCCCAACTTGCGAAGAAGCTTTTCCTGCCCTGATAATGCTGAAGAATAGATGCAGCGTACCCTCCAGCATATCTCCGCAGCTCTCATCGTCGGACTGGTTTCGTTCGCAGTCGCTCCGGCCCTGAAGGCACAACACGCCAGTGAGATACCCGATGCGCGTCTGATCAAGCCTGATCAGCTAGTCAAAGTTCTTAAGGCCTCCGGCACCGAGAAACCAATTTTGATCCAGGTCGGATCGCATGTGCTTTATTCGCAAGCGCATATTCCTGGTTCTGAGTACATCGGTCCTGGATCCAGCAGCAACGGCCAACAGCAATTGCGGGAGCGAGTACAATCTTTGCCGCGCAATAAATTCATTGTCATCTATTGCGGATGTTGCCCTTGGAGCCATTGTCCCAACATCAAACCCGCGGATGACGTTCTGCAGGCCATGGGTTTTACAAACGTGAAGGCCCTATACATCGCCAACAACTTCGGCGCGGACTGGGTGGATAAAGGTTACCCGGTCGCGAAGGGCGCTTAGATCGCGACTCTCCGTGTATCAGAAAAAACTGTTGAACGGCGTCGTGCTAGTCCTAGTCCTTTTGGGCATCTACTTCGTATTGCAACGTTCACTACGATCCGACGTTCCCCACTCCGCCACCCTGGGTGCAACTGCTCCCGATTTCTCGCTGCCACAGTTGAACGGCCACCCATTGGAACTTTCAGACTATCGCGGGAAAGTGGTTCTCCTGGATTTCTGGGCGACGTGGTGTGATCCATGCCGCGATGAAATTCCACGGTTCGAAGCCCTTCAGAGCAAACACGGTCAAGAAGGTTTACAAATTATTGGCGTTTCCATGGATGACACTCCAGATCCCGTGCGCGAATTCTACGAACAGTTCAAGATGAATTACCCGGTTGTCTTGGGAAACGCGCAAATCGGCGAACTCTATGGAGGAGTACTGGGCCTGCCGATCGCGTTTGTTATCGCCCGCGACGGCCACATCCACAGCAAACACGTTGGTACAACCAACATTTCTGTTTTCGAAAGAGAAATCATGACTTTGCTTCGGAAATAGGCAGTTCAACTCGTGACAGAACCTGCAGCGAGTCCGGAAATGTCTGCCAACAAGGACGACGAACGTTTCAACGATGACGCGGAGAAGTATGCCGCTTACCTCGGCACGCCTGAGGGCCGTTTGCGTCTGGATCTCGCCTTTACGAATTTGCAGGAATATCTGCCGCAAGCTACGCGACCGTTGCGCGCTCTCGATATCGGCGGCGGCACCGGTGCAATCGCTTTGCGCCTGGCGCGCCTTGGTTTTCATGTCACCGTGCTGGATTCATCTTTGTCAATGCTCGATTTGGCCCGGCAGGCCGCCCAGGAAGCCGGAGTCACGGATAAAATTGCAATAACCCACGGCGAAGCCGCCGATTTGGAAAGCTTGTTTCCGACCCGATCGTTCGATTTTATTGTCTGCCACAATGTGCTGGAATTTGTGGACGATCCTGCGAACGTCTTGTGCCTCGCTGCCCGCGCAATGCGCAACCGATCTGCGGTAATCTCCGTTTTGGTGCGCAACCATGCAGGCGAAGTGTTAAAGGCCGCAATTCACGTAGGCGATTTGGTCATGGCGGAACGTACTCTTTCCTCGGAATGGGGAGAAGAATCTTTATACGGAGGCCGGGTGCGACTCTTTACGCCCGACGGTCTGCGAACCGTCCTGAATGCGGCGTCGCTTGCGGTCATTGCTGAGCGGGGTGTGCGAGTTTTTTCGGATTATCTACCCCCACAGGTTTGTCGCACTGCCGACTACGAGCGTATCTTGCAACTGGAACATAAATTGGGCAGGCGGCCCGAGTTTGCTGCAATTGCCAGGTACAGCCAATTCCTCGTGCGTAGCGCAGACATCTAACTGAAGATCGTTCATGAGTGATGCCAGAGTGGAGCCTACGTCGATCACATCTCGTGTCATCAAGCTCGACGCAGGCATTTCTCTCGGACTCGGACTCACCAACGAATGTAATCTCACTTGCGCATTCTGTTACCGCGATCCAGTTCGCACGGACCGTCTATCGCTCGAACAAGTCAAATCGGTGATGAAACGTCTGCCCGTCCGCGCAGTCAATCTGGGCACGGGCGAGAACGGGATGCATCCCGACTTCAAAGAAATACTGGCGTACCTGCGAACTCAACCGGTCAAGCTCACCATCACTTCCAACGGACATAGCGTTGCCGTTTTAAAAGATGATGAGTTGCGCGCTTTCCACGACATCGAGTTCTCTCTCGATTACCCAACGCAAGCCGAACAAGATGCGCAGCGCGGCTCCGGCAATTGGGAACTCATCCATCAGCAAGCCGCGAGATGCGTAAGCCGGGGAGTGCCCGTTACGATCATCGCCGTTATGATGAAGTCGAACTATTTGCGGTTAGCGGATGTGGCGCGAGTGGCCAAACAATTCGATGCTCCTTTACGAGTGAACGTGTACCAGGCTGTGCGTTCGGACACCTATGCCCTCGGTTATGAAGAATACTGGGAGGGATTTCAGCGCCTCGTTGCAGAAACTGATGTGATCGCAATTGGCGAGCCTCTGGTACGCGCATTGGCAGGATTGCCACCGCTTAGCGGAGGATGTGGTGTGAGCACCGTCCGAGTGACCCCGCGAGCCACCACTCAACCGTGCGTCTATTGGCCTGGATCTGGTGAGCCGCTTTCGAACTTGATTTCAGCCGGACCCGGCATCTTGAACTCAACGCCCTTCGAGCAGGCACGAACCCTTCCTGAAGCCTGCAAGCCTTGCGAGTTTCGCGAGACGTGCCATGGAGGATGTGCTGGAAGACGGCGCCTGCAAAATGCGCTATCGCAGCCCGACTTCTATTGTCCGATCATTCGCGGTCACCGCCCAAAATTGAAGGTCCGCATGGCCGCTAATCGCGATCTCCCCAAGCTGAGCAGTTCCTGCACGACCGTGGTGATTGCCAGGTAGGCCGGCGCCGGGGTGCCCCACGATTGCCCGCCTTTGGCAAACGTGGGACCCGGACCGAAGCCCACGACCTCGCTCGCGGAACCTGGGGCACTAAGACTCGCCCAAGTCAATTCAAGCAACGCCTTCCAGGATGCGCACGTCCCGTTCCACG
>JAFAGX010000509.1 GCA_019237515.1 Acidobacteriaceae bacterium | reverse complement strand
GCTGTAACTGAAATTCACCTTCCCAAGCGTCCCGTGCGAGTTGGCGACCTGGCCTATCTTTCCAGCCAGGATGCCGAGGCGCTGATCCAACGGCGTGCGCTAAGTGCAAGCCGGCAATACCCGGCGGTGATTTCCTTCACCGAAGGCGATACGCTGGACGAAGAAGTCCGCGACGAAATTCCCAAACCACCCTTGCCTTCAGTGAACCGCGCGCGCGGCCGTATCGGCTTCGACACCATCGAAACTTTCAGCCACGGCACAAGCAGCGTCACCAGCACTGATGCTGGCGTGGTTTTTCGTGGCGACATCACGCGCATTGGTGGCACGTACTGGAACTTGAGCGGGTACTGGCGCGGTCAATTAACCAAAGAATCAGCGCTCGCCCAACAAACCTTGCAGGAGACGATCAATCGCACCTATCACCTGAATGTGATATACGACAATCCGAACTCCAATCTCGTCGCCGGATTCGGACGCCTCTATCTTCCCTGGGCCCCAAGCCTGGACACAATTGATGGCGGGTATTTCGGCATGAAGCTTTCAAAAGCTACAACCCTGGGCATATTCGGCGGATCGACGCCCGATCCTTCTTCCTGGGACTACAGTCCGAACCGCGCAATCGGCGGCAGCTTCATCAATTTCGAAGGCGGCGAATACAACGGCTTACACTACAGCGCAACCACCGGCGCTGGATTGAGCATGTTGAAGTGGGCCGCAAATGATCCCTTCGTTTTCGTTGAAGATAATGTTTCTTACAAGCGCACGATTGCAATCTACGAATCAGCGCAGCTAGACAGTCCAAAAGGAAACACCCAAACGCCCGCACCTGGCCCGGGACTCGGGCGCAACTTCTTCACCTTCCGCGTGAACCCGCATCCCCGTATCGAGCTAGACGCCAACTACAACTACTTCCGCCAGATTCCAACTTTCGATCCAACTCTGATCGGAACCGGCTTGCTCGATAAATATCTGTTTCAGGGTTTCAGCGCAGGCGGGCGAGTAAAAGCCATGAAGCAGCTTTGGGTTTACAGCACGCTTGGGAAAAGTAATGGCACAGGCGATGCGAAATCCTCGCTCAACCAGATGTACGGTGTCACTTACGATCGAGTGCCCTGGCTGAATCTCCGCGCCGACGCTCACTACTCGCAGTTCAACAGCTCATTCGGTGCAGGATCGTATGAAGCGCTCTCACTTTCGCGGCAGATGAGCGAACGGTTGCGACTGGAAGTGCTGGTCGGCCAGCAGAACTTCGCTTCAGCCATCACAGCGAACACGCACTCCAAGTTCGTGACTGGCACGGTCGAAACCTCGCTTGGGACTCATTACTACTTGCAGGGAAATTTCACAACCAACCGGGGACAGTTGAGCTACGACCAGATGATGTTCTCAATCGGCTATCGCTTCGATTCGAAAAGGAAGGGCGAATGACCAACACTACTCGACTGCTCCTCAGATTTTTCCTGGCTAACCTGCTCTTGCTCGCATTGTGCTCGACTGCTGGGTTTGCTGCTTCTTCGAACGAGCAGAAATTCGCCGATCTCCTGACGCGGACCAGCGATCGCACCGCCACCTTTCTCGATCAATTTTCTGACGTGAAGTGCACCGAACACGTGCGGCAAGAAAAACTCAACAAAGATGAGAAAGTGCAGCTCAAAGAAGAATCCAGTTACGACTATTTACTAATGCTGGCCAGCGCCGGGGGCGAATTGAATCTCTCTGAATCGCGCATTCCGATTCATCCGGTCAAAGCAGATCGGCGAAACACCCCGATGCTTCTCAGCAACGGCTTCTCAACACTGTTTCTGGTTTTTCACCCTTACTATTCCGCCGCATTCACTTTCACACCGGCAGGAGAAGAAGTAGTCGACGGCCGCCTGCTAGAAAAGATAGCTTTTCAGCACATTCAGGGAATGAAGTCTCCGGCAGCCCTGGCGCTTCGCGGCCGCGAATATCCACTAGAACTCTCCGGTACCGCATGGGTCGACCCGCAATCCGGCTCGATTGCCAGGATTCAAGCAGGAATCGGTGACACTCTGGTCGATGTCGGACTGAAATCTCTAAGCGCCGAAATCGGCTTCGCCCCGGTCCCGTTTGCCGATACAAACCAAGTCTACTGGTTCCCAAACCGGGCGTTGGTGGAGGTCGAAACCCCCAAGCAGCACTGGCGTAACTTGCACCAATTCACCGCGTACCGGAAATTCTCAGTGAGCACCGAAGAGCAGGTTGCCAAAAAATGAGCGCCACAGCCACAGCCCGCATCACGGATCACGCCAAGCCCGTTATCGATAACGAGAGGCGCCATCGCATTCGTCTTTACATCCTCTACGTAATCGCGATTGCTTCAAATCTCGCCATCTTCATCTACGGCTTCGATTATTACAAGCTTTCGGCGATGGATCGCCCATTTTCGCCCAAGCACCACTTGCTTCGCCCCAGCGGGCCCCTCGGTCTTTATCTCGGCTTTGCCGGGGTAGCGCTGTTCCTTGGAATCTTTCTTTATCCCATCCGCAAACATTGGGCATGGCTATTGGCCAAGGGCAGCACGCGTCATTGGCTTGATATTCACGTCCTGATGGGACTCACGGCGCCTTTCATCAT
>JAFAGX010000470.1 GCA_019237515.1 Acidobacteriaceae bacterium | reverse complement strand
AAACCTCGCTGATCCAAACCATCGGCCGCGCCGCCCGAAATCTGGATGGAACGGTTCTGCTCTACGCCGACCAGACAACCCCGTCGATCGCGTTCGCCCTGAAGGAGACGGAGCGGCGCCGCGCCATTCAGGAAGCCTATAACCAAGCCAATGGAATTACGCCCCAGTCCATTGTGCGTCCGCTCGACATGTCGCTGGCCAGCATCGTTGAGGCCGATTACACCGATCTGACCGGAGCCGAAGTTGATGGCATCCCCGATTTCAAATCGCAGGAAGAACTGGATGCTTACATCGCAAAGCTCGAAAACGATATGCGCGAAGCTGCCAAGCGGTTCGAGTTCGAGGCGGCTGCCAAGCTGAGAGATATGATCAAGGAATTGAGAACGAAAGAATTTTTGTTCGCGTAAGGTGGGACGCAATGTCTACTCATATCGCTACCGGAAGTTCCGCGGATTCCCGTTATCCCATCGGCAAGTTTTCCTTCCCAGCTTCAATTGACGAAGCGCAACGCAAACAGTTCATCGATCAAATCGCGCAGGCACCCGCGGCTTTGCGAAATGCGATCAAGGGTCTCGATGAGAAGCAACTCGAGACGCCGTACCGCGACGGCGGCTGGACGGTGCGCCAGGTCGTTCATCACGTTCCCGAGAGCCACATGAATGCTTACATCCGATTCAAGCTGGCGCTCACCGAAGACGAGCCGACGATAAAACCCTACATGGAAGACCTTTGGGCTAAAACGCCAGAGGTTCGCGACACTCCTCTGGAAATTTCATTGACGATGCTCGACTCTTTACACGAGCGCTGGGTGCGACTGCTGCGCTTCCTCGAACCCGGCCAATGGAAGCGTACCTTCCGCCATCCCGAACTGGGCACCGTATCGCTGGAGAAAAACCTGGGCCTCTATGCCTGGCACGGACGCCACCATGTGGCGCACATAACCGAGCTGAGAAAGAGGATGGGGTGGGGATGAAGTTAAGTTAGAATGTCGAATTTTGAGTGTTGAATGTCGAGCGTTGAATTGGAAACCTTGGGGTTCTTTGATATTTCTGCAATTCTGAATTCAAAGATCAAAATTCAAAATTCAACTACCTGTTGACGTGCACTTGCCAGAGCACGTAGCTCGTTGCTTCCCGCAGAACCGCTTCCCCTCGTTGAGGCCAGGAATGCGGACGCGAATCCGGTCGCGGCGCCACATACACCTCCACACCTTGGTGCTCGAGTAATTGCCGGATCCGAAAAACATGATAGGCATCGCTGACGGCGACACAGCTTCGCATGTGATTGGCGCGCATAATGACGGCCACGCGCACGGCGGACTGGGCGGTATCCGAGCCCTGGGTTTCGGCAATGAGATTGGCCTCGGGAACGCCACGGTGCATCAGGTAATCGTGCCCTACCCCGCCCTCGTTGTACTCGGGATCGGCTGCTGCTCCTCCTGTCGTGATGATTACCGGAGCAACTCCGCGCTGAAAGAGCTCCAGCGCGTGATCCAGACGGGCGCGATAGACGGGAGAAGGGCGCCCGGAATACTCAGCAGCTCCAAAAACTACGAGGGCATCGGCAGCGTGAAGTTGCTGCTGACTGGCGGCCACCTCGATCTGTACGCATATTGAAGCGAGATAACCCAGCGCAAAAATGAGGATTGCGGCTAAGATCCATATCCATGGTATGTGCCGCTGCTTGCGCGAGAGGATAGGCGCAGCTCCACTCATCCTTGTGCAAAGAATTCGGAAATCTCGTGGCTGGGAATTGCACCCTCACGCATGATTTGCCAGCGTGCTTCATCATCGGTCAGGTCAACGATGGTAGAGGCAACCTCGCGGGGCGAAGTCCCGCCATCCACGATGATGGCAATTCGATCCCGTAGCTGGTCCCTGACGGCTTCTGCAGTAGTGCATTCAGACTCTCCGCTGAGGTTCGCCGAAGTCGCGGTAATCGGAATCTGCGCCGCCGTTACTACAGCTAGAGGGATTTTGGAGTTGGGCACACGGAGAGCCACATTTCCGGTGTTGGCAGTCACTTTTAAGGGCAGGCGGGAAGCGGCTTTTACGATAATCGTCAGCGGCCCCGGCCAGTAACGACGCGCAAGCTTGTAGAACTCCTCGGGCAAGGGCTTGCACAAATCTTCCGCCTGGTCAACGCTCTCGATCAATAAAGACAAAGGCTTGTGCCGGGAACGTGATTTGATGTCATAAACCCGATCCACGGCCCGCAAGTTAAATGGATCGGCCGCCAAGCCATAGAAGGTATCTGTAGGCATCCCGAGAACTTCGCCCGCCCGAATCTGGTCTGCCGCATAGCGGATCAAGGAAGCTTCCGGATTTTCGCTGTTGATTTTAACGATTTCCGCGCGCACACGAACCCTTGTTTATGAGTGTTTGGAAGGCGAAACCTAAGATAACACGGACCAGCCCTGCACGCCGAGAGGGTATCATGGGTCTGGAAGGAAAGCAGTGTCCAAAGCCCACGTTGCTCAACTCAGCCGGCTGCGCAGCATCGAAGGGCGGCATAATGCAGTTCTGAAACAACTGCGTAAGGCGTTTGGCTCTCCTGAACCTGCATCTGACGGGGTTTTCGCAATCGAAGGCCTGCGAATTATCGAAGAGGCCATCCGTAGTGGATTGCGATTTCGCACAGTATTTTTCGCTCATTCTGCCGAAGCCAAAGCGCAGCGCCTTCTGCCGCAGCTGGGCGCTCAGGTCGAGACGGTCATCGTTCCTGACAGGCTTCTTGCCACGGCTGTTCCAACCGAAGCGCCGCAGGGGGTTGCCGCGTTAGTACAGGGAAAAGTATTTGGACTCGATGACGTACTGGCGAAATCCCACGCGGGCCCGGTCATTGTAATTTTTGGATTGCAGGATCCGGGAAACCTCGGCACGATCCTGCGGTCCGCGGAAGCATTTGGTGCCGCTGGGGTATTGCTGGCTGAAGGCACAGTATCGCCGTTCAATTCAAAGGTGGTGCGAGCTTCCGCGGGTTCTGTGTTCCGGGTCGCGGTCGTAAGAGTCCAAATTTCCGACTTTCTCGCTCAGCTTCGTGAGCGACAGATTCGGTCGATCGCGACTTCATCGCACAAAGGAACTCCACTCCCTCAAGCGAGTCTGACGCCACCGTTAGCGATGTTCATAGGTGGTGAAGGCACGGGTTTAGGGCGTGACCTCATCGGTAAAATGGATGAGCTTATCGCTATTCCACATTCCTCGAAAGTGGAATCCTTGAACGCAGGCGTGGCCGCGAGCATCATTTTGTATGAAGCGGCCAGACAAAGGCAAATGTCCAATGTCGAATGTTGAATTTTGAGTTTGAATTCAATATTCAACAATCAACTCGAATATGAGCCTGTTCCAGCCCATCCCGAACCGTGAAGACTCCGCTGATCGCACACGCCCGCTAGCTGATCGAATGCGGCCTCGGAACCTGGACGAGTTCGTCGGTCAGGAACATTTGCTCGCTGAAGGCAAGCCGCTGCGCACACAAATCGAGCGGGATGATACGGGGTCACTGATTTTCTGGGGACCTCCGGGAACGGGCAAGACCACCCTCGCCAAAATCATTGCCCGATTAACCAAAGCGGACTTCATCGAGTTCTCGGCCGTGCTTTCAGGAATCAAGGAAATCAAGCAAGTCATGGCGGATGCGGAGCGTGCGCGTCAGTACGGCACGCGGACCATCGTTTTCATCGACGAAATTCACCGCTTCAATAAAGCCCAGCAGGACGCCTTTCTACCGCATGTCGAAAAGGGCAATATCCGCCTCATCGGCGCCACGACGGAAAATCCGTCCTTCGAGATTATCGGGGCCTTGTTGTCTCGGTGCCGTGTTTATGTTCTCAAACCGCTTAGTGAAGAGCAGATCGTGTTGCTACTCAAGCGCGCGCTGGCCGATAAAGAACGAGGTCTCGGCGCGATGAATTTGCGAGCATTGGATGAAGCATTGGCAAAAATAGCCGCCTATTCAAGCGGTGATGCCCGCAGTGCATACAACGCCTTAGAGGTCGCGGCAACTCTGGCAGCCGAACGTCAGAGCGAGATCACTGATGACATCGCGCAAGATGCGTTACAGAAACGCGTCCTGCTATATGACAAGGCCGGGGAAGAACATTACAACCTGATTTCGGCATTGCATAAGTCCGTGCGCAACAGCGATCCCGATGCCTCGCTCTATTGGCTTGGCCGCATGCTGGAAGCGGGGGAAGATCCGCTATACATCGCGCGCCGTGTCGTGCGGATGGCTGTTGAGGACATTGGCCTAGCCGAACCGAATGCTCTTGCACTCTGCATGGCAGCGCGTGATGCGGTGGAGTTCATCGGAATGCCCGAAGGCAATCTGGCGCTGGCGCAGGCCGTGGTGTATCTCGCAGTAGCGGCGAAATCGAATGCATTGTACACCGCATATTCCACGGTTCAGCTAGATGTCGAGCGAACAGCAGCCGAGCCGGTGCCCCTGCATCTGCGAAACGCGCCGACTGGTTTGATGAAGGGCCTGGGTTATGGCCGCGGCTATCAGTACGCGCATGATGTCGAGGAAAAGGTCACGGGTATGCAATGTCTGCCTGATAACCTGCGTGGCCGAACTTACTATGATCCGACAAACGAAGGCGTCGAGAAGCGCATTCGAGAACGGTTGGAAGAAATCAAACGGATTCGCTCCCGGAAACGGAACGACCCTGGCGAAAAGCCAGAATGAAAATAGCGGTCCCGATCATCTGGACAAAGTGCTCAGCGCGTGACGGAACATCGTCTCGAATGAGCGTTCTTTTTCTTTTCCTGGCATGCTCGATAATGCTTTCTCAGCAGCTGCCCGCTGATAGCCAAGATTGATTAACGCCGAGAGAACGTCTTCCTCTACCGCGTTCGTCGGGCCCACGACGGCTGGCTCGCCTCCAGTGTCGGGTATCAGCTTATCTCGCAGTTCCAGCACCAGCCGCTCGGCGGTTTTCCTGCCAATGCCGGGAATCTTGGTGAGTCGGGCTACATCGTTGCCCCGAATTGCTGCAGACATCTCATCCACGGGCATGCCACTCAATATTGTGATTGCCAGTTTAGGTCCGATTCCGCTTACAGAGATAAGTTTCTCAAACAGCTGTTTCTCCGATTGCCGCAAAAATCCATACAAGGCAATGGTGTCTTCCCGCACGTGGGTGTGGATGTGGAGTGCAACTTCGGCGCCGGAGGCTGGCAAGTCAGAATACGTGGGTACGCGGATGACAACGTCGTAGCCAACCCCGCCACTCTCGACAATCGCCTGGTTCGGATGCTTAGCCAGGAGCCGTCCACGCAGATGAGCAATCATTATGGGTTGTGTGGGGGCGGCCGCCTCGGCCGTCCAGGCGGAGCGGAGCTCCGCAGCGAAAATTAGAACAAAGAACTTTGCCTTCGGTTGGGCGTGATTCCGAAATGCTCGTATGCAAGCTGGGTCGCGACTCTCCCCCGTGGGGTGCGATTCAGAAACCCAATCTGCATCAGAAACGGCTCGTAGATCTCTTCGATCGCGTCCGCTTCCTCCGCCAGCGCCGCAGCCAGGGTATTTACGCCTACCGGTCCGCCCTGATACTTCTCGATAATAGTGAG
>JAFAGX010000449.1 GCA_019237515.1 Acidobacteriaceae bacterium | reverse complement strand
TCACCTGAAAGGAACAGCCGCGCCGCTGGCGACTACAATTTTTCGTGACACTCTGGGCGCCAGTCTTGCTTCCGATCAGGAATGGCATTGGGCGATCGTAAGCGCCAAAGGAGTCCCACCCAGCCCTGCGTCGCTGCCATCGTTTGGAATGGAGTCGGCGGCTCCGCCAGTTCCATCGGGCGATAATCCGCAACAATAGACAACCACAGAGGTCACAGAGGAAAACCGAGGACGTTAATCGGCGTGTGCGCGCCGGGCGCGAACAATTTCCTTACGCACGGCAAGCCTCTCAATTAAATCTTCTCGCACTTGATAGCCGGTGCCCGGTTCATCACGCACCGTAATTGTGCCTTGGTTAGAGACCTCAACTTCCGGCTCGATGATGTCTTCCTTCCAATAACGCTTTGACGCGGAAACATCGCCGGGAAGACGAAAGTTTTCGAGTGTCGACAACGCGACATTATGCGCGCGTCCGATGCCGCTCTCCAGCATGCCCCCACACCAGACCGGAACGTTGTGATTGGCGCACACGTCGTGCACTTTAAGAGCTTCGCTGAAGCCGCCGAGCCTGCCGACCTTAATATTAATGATGCGACATGCGCCGGTTTCTATGGCCTGAGCGGCGTCCCGCGCGTTCTCAATGGCTTCGTCCAGGCAAATTGCGGTCCGCAATTCCCGCTGCAGTCGAGCATGATTGTAGATGTCATCATTCCAGAGGGGCTGCTCGATCATGAGCAGGTTGAATTGATCGAATTTGCGGATATGTTCAACCTGATCGAGCGTATAAGCCGAGTTCGCATCACAGCTCAGCAGAATGTCGGGCCAACGGGATCGAATGCGTTCGAGCACATTCAAGTCCCAGCCGGGTTTAACTTTGACCTTGATGCGGCGATAACCAGCGGCAAGCTCGGTAGCAATCTTATCCAGCAATTGCTCGATTGAATCCTGGATGCCAATGGAAACGCCGCAGGCAATCTCGCGCTGCCTGCCGCCAAGCAGTTTCCACAACGGCTGCTGCTTCTGTATCGCATCGGCATCCCACAGCGCGTTCTCAATGGCTCCCTTTGCCATGCGATGCCCACGAACCTGAGCCATCAACGCGACGCTTTCTTCTGCTCTCTCCAAGTTGCGTCCAACGAGCGCGGGACCAAGGAAATGAGTGAGCGTGAGCCATGCAGATTCAATCCACTCCGAGCTGTAATAAGGGTTCTCTCCGGCAACGCATTCACCCCATCCAGAGACTCCGTCGCAATTCACCTTCACCAGCAGAATGCGACGATCGTAGGTCCGGCCAAAGCTGGTCTCAAAAAAATGGACCAGCGGCATGTGAATTTCATACAGCGTGATGGCATCGATTTTCATATGGGAAAACTAACGGTAGTTCCACTTCTCATCCCAACGCCCCAGAAGAAACTTGCCGTTGCCTTGGGCATCGCACTCGTAACCAAGCACGGCTAGGCCGTCGGTAAATGCGTTCAAGAACTCTTGGCGATTGCGATCCTGAACCTTCTGGGCCCGGCCCCGACTCTCGGGATGCGCCTTCCAGTCATAGATCTGAGCCGGCACGAAGATCGTCTTCTCGGCTTCAAAACTTGAATTCTCACCCTTTTGCAATGTTCTCTCAACCCGCTTCGATTTCAGCCACCACTCGGCCACCAGGCGATCCGTGGGCAGCCCGCCCTGCAGCGGAGAAGAAGTGATGCCGTATTGATTCACGTTGTAGCGGCGCGTGATTGCACCCAACTTTTCGATGTTGAGATAAGCGTTTTTAATTTCCAA
Organism: Acidobacteriaceae bacterium; assembly: GCA_019237515.1. The sequence goes on along the minus strand of JAFAGX010000449.1, from coordinate 1,796 downwards.
GGGATCGAATGTCCATTCCATGAGTTCGAATCCACCGGCAATCGCGTCCTCACGCTGGAAGAGTTTCAAGCGCCGCCCCAGGCCAAAATTTCTGTACTGCTGACGGACCGCCAGCATATGGGAATAGAGAAAGCAATGCCCGCTGCGCACGGCGGGAATGGCCATGGCAAAGCCCACGAGTTCGTCATTGGAAAATGCGCCAATTACCTGGCCACCGATTTTTTCGGCGACCACGAACATGCGCAAAGGAACAAGCTCAATATCGGTAAAGTTCCAGACTTCTTTCTGCAGCGCCACACATGCGCGTTTCTCATCGAGGCTTTCGCACTTGCGGATGACGACCGACTTGCCGGTCACGGTGTGACCGGCTCCTGCTGCTTGGCTTGTTGCCATAGGGATTCCAATTCTTCCATAGAAACGTCCTCAGGGGCTCGCCCCGACGAGCGAAGTTGCTGTTCCATCCATTGGAATCGGCGCTTGAATTTACGATTCGTCTTTTTTAAAGAAGATTCCGGGTCGAGGGAGAGATAACGAGCAATGTTCACCAGGACAAAGAAAAGATCGCCGAGTTCACCTTCGAGGCGCGCATGCAAATCGTCACTGATTTGTGCCCGTCCTGATCCTGCAATGCCTTGACCGGGTTGAGAGCTTGTCTGGGGAAATTCTTTCAGCTGCTCCTGGAGTTCGTTGGTTTCTTCTTCGAGTTTCTCAAATAAGCCCGCGATATCAGGCCAGTCGAAACCTACACGGGCTGCCCGCGAACTGAGTTTGTGGGCCTCGAGAAGCGCAGGCATCGCGCTGGAAACGCCGCTCAAAACCGATTGTGGCTGTTCTTCGCTCGGAGCTTCTTTACCTCCTCCGGCTTCCAGGCGTTTCTTCTTCTCCTCCGCTTTCAGCGCTTCCCAGTTGCGCAGGACTTCCGATGAAGTATCAGCTTTCACATCTCCAAACACGTGCGGATGGCGGTCGACGAGTTTATTCGAGAGGCGATCGAGAACATCATCGATGGAAAAAGAACCCTGCTCTTTAGCCATCTCCGAGTAGAAAAGCACCTGAAGCAGCAGATCGCCTAATTCGCCGGTGAGTTCGTTCCAGTCGCGATTGTCAATTGCCTCGAGAACTTCGTAAGTTTCCTCGAGTGTATAGGGCTTGATGGAATCGAAGGTCTGCTCGCGGTCCCAAGGACAACCGCCCGGGGCGCGAAGGCGAGCCATGATCGCGACCGCACGCTCAAAACGTTCTCCTGTAGAGGGCATCGCTGAAACTGTAAATGAGGGAGATAGGTAGGGGCAATTGGGTAGCCCACGCTTAAGCGGACTTGTCATCCCGAGCGGAGCGAGGGATCTGCAGTTGGGGCAAGGTTAATGAAACTGCAGATTCCTCGTCGCTGTGCTCCTCGGAATGACAACTTTTGCGCCTGCAGTAGCTAATACGCAGTCGAGTACGGCACTTTGCGACTGGGATCCCAAACGACCTTGCCGCCGACGATGGTCTTCAGCACTTTGACGTCGCGGATCTTAACCGGATCGATGGAAAAAATATCGTCGGTGAGCAGAACCATATCCGCGAGTTTGCCCGGAGTGATGGAGCCTTTTTCTTTTTCTTGGAATTCCGCATAGGCCGAGCCCATGGTGTAGGCGTGAACGGTTTCTGCGACGCTCAGCTTCTGCTCCGGAAACCATCCGTTGGGATTTTTGCCATCCAGTGTGGCGCGGGTGACGGCATCATAGACCCCCAGCATCGGATTCAGCGGTGCAACATCCCAATCGGTACCGAAAGCCAGATGCACGCCGTGG
>JAFAGX010000179.1 GCA_019237515.1 Acidobacteriaceae bacterium | reverse complement strand
GCGCTCGCCGCTCTCATTCGAGAAACCGCTGAGCGCGGCGGCAGCGTGATCGTTCCCGCATTTGCGGTCGAACGCACGCAGAAGTTTGTTTTTATCCTGAAGGAATTGATGGACTCCGGGCAGATTCCGCAAATTCCCGTGTACTGCGACAGTCCGATGGCGATTCAGGCGGTAGAAATTTTCATCAAGCATTCCGATGAGTACAGCGATGAAAGCCGGAGGCTCGTTTCGCGATACGGCTCGCCCCTGCAATGGCCAGGATTTCAGTTCGCCCTGACTCCAGAGCAATCGAAGAGGATCAACGAGTCCCGGGATCCCTGCATCATCGTCTCCTCCAGTGGCATGGTGACCGGCGGCCGCATTCTGCATCATTTGGCGCAGCGGCTGCCCGACCCGAACAACACGGTCATCTTCATCGGTTTTCAGGCGCCCGGCACGCGCGGCTTTACCATCAAAAGCGGCGCTCCCGAGGTGAAGATCTTTGGCGAGATCGTGCCCATTCACGCCCACATCGCAGCTTTCGAACAGTTCAGCGATCATGCCGACACACCGGAATTGTTGCAGTGGCTGCATACCTTCACCAACAAACCGAAAACCACCTATCTGGTGCATGGCGATCCAGACGCTTCCTCGCAATTGCGCGACGACATGACCAAGCAACTAGGATGGAACGTGCAGGTCGCGCAATACATGCAGAAAGTACCGATTGCATGAATCTGCGACGGCTCGCGGGTGTGCGTCTTTTCAAATTTGAAATTACAAATTACTCAATCACAAATTCCCATGACTGAAGCCGAACTGAAAAAGCATATCGAAGAAGCCGAGAAGAGTCCGAAGCAGATCGCGGCCGCCGTCTCTGGCTTGCCGGATAAAACCCTTCGCTACAAGCCATCCCCAGAGAAGTGGTGCATCCTGGAAATCCTCGGCCATCTTGCCGATATGGAAATTCTTTATGCCTACCGCCTGCGACAGATGCTTGCGGACAAGAATCCAGCTATCGCGCCAATTGATCAGGATGCCTGGGCGAAAAATCTTGGATACATGGAGTCATCGCCGGCGGAGTTAGTTGCACTCTATGGCTTGAATCGCCATGCGACTCTGCAACTCTTGCGGAGACTCAAGCCTGGCGATCTGGAGAAATTCGCTCATCACCCAGAGCGCAACCGTCCGGTCACGGTCGCAGAGTATGTGGGCATGCTCTCGGGGCACGGGCCGAACCATCTGGCACAAATCGAACGGCTGAAAAAAGAAGCACCCGGCAAATAGAGGCAAAGTCCCTTATTCGTCCGCAAGGGTGGTAGACGAAGGGATTCTTCGACTACGCAGTGGCAGTCGCCAGCGAATCCCCGTGCTCCGCTCAGAATGACAAGACTGGGAGCTATTCAGGTACGGCTATTCATGCGAGGTGGTGAATCGCACCAACGCGGCCAGTTTCGTGGCGGCTGCCCCCGAGTCAATTGCTTTGGCCGCCAACGGCACTGCATCTCCGAGATGATGAGCGCGGGCAGCCACAACCAATGCTGCCGCTGCATTCAGCAACACCACATCCCGGCGCGGCGATTTTCTCCCGCCAATGACTTCCCGGATGATACCAGCGTTCTCCGCGGCATCGCCGCCTGCTAACTCCGAAAGCGAGGCGCGAGTCATTCCGAACTCCTCAGGATTTACCTCGTAACTGCGCACGCTTCCGTCACGGACTTCGGCTATCCGCGTAGTGCCGGTGATCGTAATCTCATCCAACCCATCCGATCCGTGCACCACCATCGCCCGACGCACACCCAACATGCTTAGAGCTTCGGCAAGTTTCTCGACCAGATCTGCTGAATAAACTCCGACCACTTGGGCGGACGCGTTCGCCGGATTCGCCAGCGGCCCCAGCAAGTTGAACACCGTCCGAAGTCGCAGTTCGCGCCGGGCCGGTTGCACAAACTTCATGGCTGAGTGCATGAGCGGGGCAAACAAAAACGCCATGCCTACTTCTTCCAGGCAAGCAGCCACCCGCGCAGGAGGAAGATTAATATTCACGCCGAGTGCCTCCATCACGTCCGCTGAGCCGCATTTCGAAGTCACGCTCCTATTGCCATGCTTCGCAACACGAACGCCCGCACCAGCGACCACAAGTGCAGTGGCCGTCGAGATGTTGAATGTTCCGCTGGTGTCACCGCCGGTTCCGCAGGTGTCGACGAGGGCGTCACGTTCTGTGCCGCTCACATCGACTGTGGAATTCTGGTGAATGCGGAGCGGAGTTGCGGCATTGCGAATCGCTTCCGCGAAACCAACGATCTCCTCGACCGTTTCGCCTTTCATGTGCAGTGCAACCAGAAGCGCTGCAATCTGCGCATCCGTGCACTGTCCCGAAAGAATTTCCGACATTACACTGCGCGCGTCTTCGCGCGAGAGCGACTGGCGGTGGTCCGCAATGCGATGGAGCGCCTCAGTGATCATGGAAAGCTATAAGCGTAGCACTGACCGGTTCTGCATCCGATTCAAAACGGTACCGTGTCGATACGAATCACGAACTCATGTGATGTTCTATGTTTGCCCAATCCTCATCGCTTCTATAAAATCAAATGTTTGCCGCCCATGAAAGTACGCTGCAAGCAAAGTCCTGCCTGTAATTTAAACCAGGGATTTATATGAAGATTCATGAGTATCAGGCGAAAGCGATCCTGAAAAAATATGGTGTCTCGGTTCCACGCGGCGAAGTAGCCGAAAGCCGCGAGCAGATCCAAGCTGCTGCAACAAATCTTTTCAACGCTGGTGCCGCCGGAGTTGTGGTCAAAGCGCAAATTCATGCCGGAGGCCGTGGCAAAGGCGGTGGCGTGAAAGTCGCCAAATCCATTGAGGAAGCTGTCGAGATCGGCAGCAAGATTCTGGGAATGACGCTTGTGACTCATCAGACCGGCCCCGAAGGCCGACTGGTGCGCCGCGTACTGATCGAAGAAACTTTACCGATTGAAAGAGAACTTTATCTGGGCATCGTGATTGACCGCAGCGAAGCCAAGCCGGTATTCATGGCATCGGCTGCAGGGGGCATGGAGATCGAACAGGTTGCCGCGGAAAACCGCGATGCCATTCTGAAGCAGCACATCGAACCCGGTATGGGATTGGAGCCATTTCAGGCTCGCAAACTGGCATTCCAATTAGGCTTGAAGCCGCAGCAGATCAATGAGTCCGTGCGATTCATGGCCGGCCTCTACCGTGCGTTTCAGGAGACTGATTCCTCGTTGACCGAGATCAATCCTTTTGTGAGTTGCAGCGACGGCCGCCTGTTCGCGCTCGACGCCAAGATCAATTTCGATGACAACGCACTCTTCCGCCACCCTGACATTAAGGGGCTGCGCGACATCACCGAAGAAGATCCGTTGGAGGTCGAAGCTTCCAAATACAACCTGAATTACATCAAGCTGGATGGCAATGTGGGTTGCATGGTGAATGGCGCAGGCCTGGCTATGGCGACCATGGATATCATCAAGTATGCGGGCGGAATGCCCGCGAATTTTCTGGATGTGGGTGGCGGAGCGAATGTCGAGCAGGTAACGCACGCTTTCGAAATTCTCCTGAGTGACAAAAACGTGAAAGCCGTTCTGATCAATATTTTCGGCGGCATTCTGCGAGTCGATATGCTGGCAACCGGAGTAGTGGAGGCGGCAAGAAAAACCAACATCCAGTTGCCAATCGTTCTGCGGTTGGAAGGAACCAACGTGGAGGCCGGACGCGAGATTCTACGGGAGTCAGGGCTGAACTGCATTGTCGCAGAAACCATGAAAGATGCGGCGGAGAAGGTGGTTGCGGCTGCGCATGCAGCGTAATGGAGAGCTTTCAAACGATATTTACTTGGGCGGGCATTCATGAGCATTCTTATTGATAAATCGACACGAGTCATCGTCCAGGGATTAACCGGGCGCGAAGGTACGTTTCACGCCAAAGCCTGTGCGGAATACGGAACGAAGATCGTCGGAGGAGTGACTCCCGGCAAAGGCGGAACAGCTCACGAAGGTTTTCCGGTTTTCAATACCGTGCAGGAAGCGGTTGACAAAACCGGAGCTGATGCTTCCATGATTCTGGTGCCGCCTCCATTTGCGGCCGACGCCATCATGGAAGCCGCGGATGCGGAAATCGAACTCATCGTCTGCATCACCGAAGGCGTCCCTACGCTAGACATGGTACGGGCGTGGGACTTTCTGCAAGATCGCAGGGCTCGTCTCATCGGTCCGAATTGCCCGGGAATTATTGCGCCCGGCAAGTGCAAGATCGGCATCATGCCAGGTCACATCCACCGCGAGGGCCCAATCGGAATCGTCTCGCGCTCGGGAACGCTGACCTATGAGGCCGTATATCAGCTGACCACCCGAAATATCGGACAATCTACTGCACTTGGCATTGGCGGCGACCCCATCATCGGCACCAATTTTGTCGATGCTCTGGAACTATTTAACAAAGATCCACAAACCGAGGCCGTAGTCATGATCGGTGAAATCGGTGGCAACGCCGAGGAAACCGCCGCCGAATATGTGAAAGCACGAATGAAGAAGCCGGTGGTCGGATTCATTGCAGGCCAGACGGCGCCTCCCGGACGCCGCATGGGCCACGCCGGGGCGATTATTTCCGGCGGCAAAGGCACTGCCGCAGAAAAGATCAAAGCTTTGGAAAACGCCGGCATTCGTGTCGCGAAATCTCCTGCCGACATCGGCGACATGGTCGTGTCAGCAATGGGAGTGAAAGTGTAGCGAGTAGCTAGGAGCTAGTAGCTAAGCAACCCACAATTATGAAGACCTTGGAAAGAACGTTGACGATTATTAAACCGGATGCGGTACGCCGGAACGCTGTTGGGGACATCATCGAACAATTTGAGAAGAACTCATTCCGCATTCTTGCCATGAAGATGCTCGAAATCTCCAAGCATCAGGCGGAGCAGTTTTACGCCGTGCATGCCAGCCGTCCGTTCTACTCGTCGCTCACCGACTTCATGTCGAGCGGCCCGATTGTGGCGCTTGCATTGGAGAAAGAGAATGCCATCGCCGATCTGCGCAAACTGATGGGCGCGACCAATCCCGCCAACGCCGAGGAGGGAACCATCCGCAAGAAGTGGGCGACCAGCATCGAGCACAACGCGATCCATGGCTCGGATGCCGAAGACACC
>JAFAGX010000378.1 GCA_019237515.1 Acidobacteriaceae bacterium | reverse complement strand
ATATACCGCCGTCCGGCCAACCCGCTTTCTTCAGCGTACCGGTACCAGGAGGCACACCCACCTTGATTGCCCAAGCCGCGGGGCTGCTGACATGGTAGTCGAGCGCTTCATTGTCATGTAGCACAATGCCAGTCTTTTTTTTAACTTGGCCGCCGGTCGCCGGCAGCCGGTCGCTTCCGGCAATGCGAAGCACTCGGCATAATGATCATCGCTCATTTGTAATGCCACCTATCTTTTTCGGCACCCGCATTCTCTGCAATCTTTGCGGCCATGGTGGCGATGAGCTCGATATTCGTCGTGGGTTGCCAACCGTGTCCTTTCATCGGACGACCGTATTGAAACGAACCGCCATAAAAAGGGTCTTTGGTAGTCGCCAGAAAATCTTCCATGCGGTAAACAGCAAGATTCAGGTAGAAATTATCCATATCACCGCAAACGATGTGAATCTTGCCAACCAAGCTTGGTCCGATTCCTGGCCAATTGCGCTCGAGATAATCGCGCAAATCGTAGCCATGCTCGCGCATGTACGAAGCAACATTGTTGTCGATCTTTCCGCTGACATTGTCATAAAGCGGCTTGGGATAGCCATCGTCCGCAACAGGCCCGTAAACAGCTTGCCACGCCGCAAACTGTTCGGCCGACCGGAGTCTGCTACCGAGAATTGATTCTAGGTCGGTCAGTTGACGGTTGGTGAGTTTAGGCTGTCCCTCTGCCGAGCGGAAGAAGTAAAGTGGTTCTTGGATCCACTCGGCAGCATGCTCATAATAGTTCTCGTCCTCGTATATGTTGACGAGCCCCCAACGTTGGAAGTCCACCGGATCGGGATAAAACGACCACGTCCCGCCGAAAAACTCGGGATGGAACAGCTGCAGAGCCAGAGATTCCCAACCTCCAGTCGAGCCACCGGTTAAAACGCGCGCATAGGGTTTCCGTATTACACGAAAGCGCTCTTCGATGGTGGGTATCAGTTCTTGCATGATTGCATCGCCATACGGGCCGAGGTTAGCGGAATTCACCGCGTAGGAATCGTCGTAGTATGGTGTGGGGTGTTGGAACGTCACCGCAATTACTCTGGGGAAGTTCTCGGAGGTCCAAGCTTTGTAGAACTCGTATGGACTCTCATTCCTTACAAGTGCCTCATTCACCAACTGGAGAGGTCGTGGGGGCTCAATAGTGTTTAAGCGCTTGCGGGCTGGCGTGACATTCTCCGGCTTGGAATCAGGATCGAACCCAAACGGAGCTTCAAGACTGAAATGGCCTTGTAGGTAAATCACCGGATAGTGAACGTCGGGATGGGAATCGTAACCTTTCGGCAGCAATACTGTTGCACCGAGATACATCGGGCGTCCCCAGAACGTCGATAATAATTTGCTCTGGAACTTCAGGTGTTTTACCCAAGCGGTGTCATCGGGAGTGTCGACTTGTGGCAAGACCACGTTTAAAACGAGACGAACATCGTAACCGCTCTCTGGATCAAGATGCACACGTTCGACTTTGCTGATTAGATTGCCCGGTGCCTGATTGAACTGCTGTCCCTCCCAATGGTCGAGATGGACCCAGATCGTGTGTCCGTCGGAGCGGTGACATTCGCTGTAGACATTCAGAATTGCCTGAACGTAGTAGTCTCCCTTCGGTAACTGACGCAAACTAGGGACTGGAAAGCCTGGCGTGTGGTTATCCATGATCGCGGGTGAGTCTGAACCGAGATTTTGAACATCGATTCCGAACAGTGGTACCAGAACGTTGTCCCAGTCACCTGCTTGCAGACGTGGCTCCGGTTCTGCTCGGCGAGAAATGACAAGCAATAGCCTTCCTGTGATTGGACCCGTACCTGTGGAAGCCGCCCGCAAAATTCGAAATGTAGTGTCGGCAGGTGCTGTGACCGAGCAAAGACCGAGCCACAGCAGGAGAATGCATTTCCTGCGAAGGCGGAGATGTCCATCACTCGCTTGTGCGCTCATCCAGGGACCAGAGAGTCAAAAATTGTACTTCAGCGCGAACTGGACGATTCGTGCTGCCACCGCCGTCGATGAGATTTGCCCAAAAGTGGGTGATGTGAAACTGTTGTCCGGGTTGGAAAACTGCGGTGTGTTAAATGCATTGAACATCTCGGCTCGGAATTCAATGTTACTTCCCTCGGACGGCCACTTTACTCCGGTTTTCTTAATTATCGCGAGGTCCCAATTGCGCTGATCAGGACCGCGGGCGATCCCCACTCCGCTGTTGCCGAATCCTGTGCCCCCGTCACTAGTGATTACAGCAGGAGCCATAAAACAAGAGGCATTGAAGTAGTCGCTCAGCTTTTTGTCCACTGCTCCCGACGTTACATAATGACCATTGCAGCCGGGGGCGACTGAGGCACGATCCTCTGATATGCCAAACACGTTGGTTGGGTTGGTTCCAAGAACGGTGATGTACTGTCCCGACTGAAACGTGGTCACACCTGCAAGCGACCACCCGGAAAGCAGCATTCGAAGAGCGCCCTCCTTATTTGTGGGGCCTGGAAGGTCATAAACATAGCTGATGATGAGTCTCTGGGGGCGACTGTAGTCCGTAGGGCCGTATCTTGCGCGCGGATCATTTTGGTTGCCGATGGTGATGGCATTTCCGCCGGACGTAGTGTTGACTTGCGCTGCATCGGTATCGAGGGTTTTCGAATACGTGTAGGAAGCCAAGAACTGAAGACCCTTGGTGAAACGCTTGGTGACACTAACTTCCAAGCCGTTGTACCGGGAGGCGCCAGCCGACTCGACCTGCACCAAACCATCAGGAGGAATGCCCAGGATGGGCTGCCGCATTGCTACATTAGCCAGCAGATCCTGGGTGACTCCACGGATTGGGTTACTAGG
>JAFAGX010000374.1 GCA_019237515.1 Acidobacteriaceae bacterium | reverse complement strand
CTGGACATCTTTGACGTCTCGATGTTGCGCGCAGGTGCGAGCGGCCGAGCAGTAACCTAAGTTCACAAGGCAACCTGCACGTAATGTCCTCATCAAACAGTTGTCCCTAGTCGGGACAACACTCGGCTGTCGGGAGCGTTGGCGAGCGGTCGTACGCTGGGAACAGCAAAAATTGTGGTCGGTCTCTGCCATATCGCACAGTTGGCATCCTAATAGGCTTCAATTTCCGCGATGGACGAAAGGCAAATCGTCGATACCCTTACGCTTCCCCGGCAGCAAAGTGTCGATGGCCCAGCGGATCTGATGCACGCCCGTTGGCTGAAGCTGGCCGATATCGCTCTGGCAAACGCGCGCGAGGAGCAGGCTAAAATTAAAGAACGTATTCGGCCTCACGTGGAAAACTACAAACGAATTACCGGCAGGGCCGACCGTCGAGCGGCGTGAAGCAGCAGCAACGGCTGGCATCTCATTGCAAACCTCCTGATTGTTTTCAACTCCCCGGGTTGAATTCCGAGTTGCCGGATAAGGTTCGACTCTGGCCATCTGATTGCACTGGGTACAGAACCGGACAGCAATTCCTTCGAAATGTGAGGTACAACTTGGGTCGAAAGCGGAAGAAATTTCACGGTACGGTTGAGAAAATCATCAAATCGCCGGCTCCGACCGAACCGGAAAAGGCGCAGATTGAAATCGAAGGGGCTGACCACCTGTATCGGGAGATCCGCGTGGAAAACGTAGTAGCAGACGAAAATGGCGAGCAGGCCCGCCTGAAACCGGGCGCAGAGGTCGACGTGATCGTGGAAGCAGAACCCGAAGCCACCACGAAACCTTAGTTTCACCTCACGATCATCGGCCATCGTTTTGTTGCGCAGCGCGTTGGACAATGCATGCCGTCTCCATAGATAGTAAGTCGCATGCCGCGTAAGAAAACGCCTTCGCAAAACACGACCAAGCTCACCAGGTCGGAACAGGATTTATTGTCCCATTTGCAAAGTGGTTATCAGCTCGAATCCGGCGCTCCGGGAAGTGGCCCGTTATTGCGCAACCTTAAAGACGACACGGTTGTACGCGCGACGTCAGCAAATCAGGGGACGATCAAAGCATTGGAAGCTCGCGGCCTCATTCAGGGAAATGCCACGGGGCTGATTACGATCTGGCGCGCAAGCAAAAAGGGACCGCAAGCGAAGAACAAGTGACGACAGATGATGGGTACTGGACCTCTACCCCCCTCCGAGTAACGGCCCAGCGCCCAATTCTCCATGCGCGGCGCACGGTACAGGATTCAACCCCAAAATGCGTGAGAAGTTTTGCAGTGAAAGTCGCGCCTGCGGCTTAGGGACGCCCTACCTCTTGAATGTGGTATATAGGTTTTCCGAATAACGAGGGTCTATATGCTACGAGTTAGTTTCTTCCATTTGTTCACAGCTGTGTTGATTGCGCTCGCAGGAATCGGTTTTGCTCAGAACTCTCCAGGTCCGCACCCGGTTCCGCTGCCTGCTCCTGCCGCTGCCCCCATCGATCAGCCTTACTCCGGCACCATCTCGTTGAGCGTTGATCTCACCAATGTGAATCAGCGGGTCCTGAGCGTGCGAGAAACAATTCCGGTGAAGCCCGGTCAAAATACACTCTTGTATCCGCAGTGGCTGCCCGGTACACATTCGCCCTCGAATGCCGCCGGAAACCTTGTTGGGCTTGTCGTGACCGCGAATGGCAAGCACATTCCGTGGGTACGTGATCGGGTGAACATGTGGACATTTTCCATCGATGTGCCACGAGGCGTATCCGCTTTGGACCTCAGCTTTCAATATCTCGCGCCTGTAAAGCCCGAACAGGGACGCATCTCGAATAAAATCGCCGATCTGACGTGGAACAGCGTGTTGCTTTATCCGGCAGGTTACTTTGCGCGGCAGATTCAATTTGCTCCTGAGTTGCGCTTGCCCGAAGGGTGGAAATTCGCCACCTCCTTGGATGTGAAATCCCAGAACGGAAGCGTGGTTCAGTTCAAAAACGTTCCTCTGAACACGCTGATCGATTCGCCGCTCTATGCTGGCGTCAATTTCAAGCGGGTGGATTTGTCGACGGGGCCAAACGATCCGGTATACCTCGACGTTTTCGCCGATAAACCGGAACAAACGCAAATCACTCCTGAGGAACTCCAGTATCATAAAAATTTGGTTATTCAGGCGGAAAAGCTGTTCAACTCCCGCCACTACGATCGTTACGATTTCCTCTTCTCGCTCAGCGATTCAGTTGGCGGGAAAGGACTGGAACACCACCAATCGAGCGAAGATGGCACGCGCGCAAACTATTTCACCGATTGGATCGCGGGCGTCAGTGGCCGCGCGCTTCTGCCGCACGAATACGTGCATTCCTGGAACGGCAAATTTCGTCGTCCGGCCGATCTCTGGACGGCGAACTTCAACGAGCCGATGCGAAACGATTTGCTCTGGGTCTACGAAGGCCTGACGGATTACTACGGCAATGTCCTGACGGCTCGATCGGGGTTGCGCACGCTCGAGCAGACGCACGATGTGATTGCAGAGATTGCAGCGAATTTTGAGGCCAGTCCGGGCCGTACCTGGCGATCTCTCGAAGACACTACCAATCAGCCCATTCTCACCGCTCATGGCGCCCGAGCGGAAGAATGGCCAAGTTGGCAGCGGTCGTACGATTACTACTCAGAATCAGATCTCGTCTGGCTTGACGCTGACACCAAAATCCGCGAACTGAGCAATGGGCAGAAATCACTCGATGACTTTGCAAGGCTTTTTTTCGGGATCAACGATGGAAGCTATGTAACTGTGACCTACACGTTCGAAGATCTTGTAAAAGCCATCAATTCTGTGCAGCCATACGATTGGGCGGAATTCTTTCGCACGCGCGTTGACGAGATTGAGCCCCAGGTTCCTGAGAACGGCATTGCTCGCGGTGGTTATCGGCTTGTCTACAACGACACCGAATCCGAATGGATGAAGCACATGGATCGGTCTCGCGGAACGAGCTTTGCGACGTCGCTTGGATTTGCAGTGAAGAGTGGCGGCGGAAACGAAGATGATGGCAATGCGAATTAAGAGGGCAGCCTCACCAGCATATGGTGGGACAGTCCGGCGTTCAAAGCGGGAATGACTCCGGAGATGCAATTGAAGGCAGTGAATGATCAAGCGTTCAGCATCCCAACTCTGCGCGAAGCCATTCTTGCAGCCGAGAAGAGCAACGCGCCGATCAAGCTTCTGCTGAAGCGCGGCAATGAATTTACCACGGTGAGCCTGGATTACCACGCCGGCTTGC
>JAFAGX010000361.1 GCA_019237515.1 Acidobacteriaceae bacterium | reverse complement strand
CCAGGGGCAATTGGAAGAGGACGCGCGAAGGAGGTGCCAGGCTTCGCGGTAGCGGGAGTACTTGGAATCTTTTTTATGAGGAGAAAGCAAGATTTGAGTTTGTCCGTGAGTGGCGCGGACGGGAATGATGTACCAGGTGTCGGTGGGAATGACGTAGGCGGCGATGAAATCGAGGTGGGAGCGGGCGTAAGGGGTGCCATTGGAAGTGATGTTGCATTTATAGGAATGTCCGCGCTGGTAGCGGGTGCATTTGACCTGGACGCGGAGGAAGCGTCCGTTGTGCTCGACGGCGAAATCGTAGGGCGCCATGTCTCCCCAGGGCTTGGCGACGCAGAGACGGTGCTCGGCGGCTTGAGCCATGAAGCGCAGTTCGGCCCATTCACCCCGAGCTTTGGGGTGAGGGATATCAGGATTCATGAATTGTCCGGGGAATGAAAAAGCGGCCCAGGGACGGGCCTCATCAGAAGCTATTTGCCTCTGTTCTTATTATAGCAATTTGCATATGGGCATTATGACAAGTTTTGGGAAAATATATGTCTTGCGGGTGCATAGAGATGGCGTGAATTGGGTGAATTTGGGGGCTTGACAAGGGGAGTGCCGAATTGGGAAAAAGGTGGTGGGTCGGGCTGCACTTCCCAATTCGGAACTGCAGATCCCTCGACTCCGCTCGGGATGACAACACAAAAACAAATAGCCCACCGTAGCATCGCAAAGAACGCTCGGCTAAGGGTGGAGCACCCGGGGCTACGCAGTAGATAAGGATGCGAGCCAAACGCGCGATTCTTTCATCGCTCCTGAATCGCGATGATTCGCGCGGCTCGCCCAGATCCTTCGCTGCGCAAAAGCGGCTTGCTCAGGATGACAATGTAAAAGGGGGGCGTCAGGAACATTCGGCTCGGGTGGGGCACCCGCTGCGGAGCCGCTCTCCGCCGGACAGCCGAGGGCGGCTGTCCCTACACAAGCACTGGTGGCAATTTCCGGCAAAGAGCGTATGCTTATGGGGCTCCCGCCTGGGCGGTTAACGCCGCTGTAAAGCCATGTCTTTCAAGAGGCCACGCGTCTTTATCTTCAACCGCTTCATCTCTGGCTGTTCCGCGCCGCGTCTTCTTCTTCGTCTTTATCTTTGTCTTTATTTGTTAACTGCAGCGGCGTGCGTACTGTCGGCGGCTGGTCAAACGGCCCCGGCAGCGACTCCTCCGGATCAAACTAGCCCTGCTTCAACGACCGCGGAGAAGACAACTCCCGAAATGAGTTCGCGGGATGAAGCGCCCACGTTTAAGGTGAATGTTCGCCTGGTTTTGCTGCGGGTGGTGGTACGTGACCAGCAAGGTCATCCCGTCGGCAACCTGCATAAAGAAGATTTCCAGTTGTTCGACAACCGCAAGCAGCAGGTGATCAGCCAGTTCTCGGTGGAACAGCCGGGGAGCCAGATCGCCAGGGAGCAGAAGGCAACGGAAATTCCCGCCGAAGGAACTGAACCGACGAAGACAGCGAACGTGGCGGAGCGATTTATCGGTTACGTTTTCGATGACGTGCATTTAACAATGCAAGATCTGGCGCTAGTGCGCATAGCAGCCGAGCACCGCATGCAGATGATGCAGCCGACTGATCGAGCGGCAATCTTTACGACTTCCGGTGAGGGCACCCTGGATTTCACCGAGGACCGGGGGAAATTGCATGAGGCGCTGCTGCGGCTGCAGCCACGTCCGATCGCGCCCAGCGAGATGCAAGAGTGTCCGTATATGAGCTATTACATGGCGAACCTGATCGTGAATCAGCACGATGCTCAGGCGCTGGATAATGCGAGGCGAGATGCGCTGCAATGCTCGGGCATGGGCGCATCCGCCGGCAATGCGGCAGAGCTTGCGATCGCATCGCAGACCGCACAAACCATGGCGGAAACAACCGCGCAGCAGAGATTGGCTTTAGGGGACAGTGAGACGCATCTTGTTCTGCGATCGCTGAAAGACATCGTGCGAAGGATGTCCGCGGCACCGGGACAGCGAATCGTCGTTCTGGTTTCACCGGGATTTATTACGCCGTTTCAGGAGCAGGACGTTACCGACATCATCGACTACTCGGTGCGGCAGAATGTGATTGTGAGTGCGGTGGATGCGCGAGGGCTGTATGTGCCAAGCCTTTATGGAGACGTGAGCCGGCAAAACCTGCCAAACGTGGTCACCTCGCCCCAAGAGTCGGTGTACGAATCGCTGGAAGAAACCGCGAACGACGATGTGCTTTTGAATCTGGCGGAATCGGCGGGCGGGACTTTCTTCCATAACAATAATGATCTTGAGAATGGTCTGAAACAAGCCGCGGAGAGCCCCGAGTATTACTACGTGCTGGGATACTCACCGCAAAACATGAAGTTTGATGGCGCGTTTCATGGGCTAACGGTGAAGTTGGCCAAGCCGGCGAAACTCACGATTCAAGCGCGCAAAGGTTATTACGCGCCGAAACAGGCGCCCAATGCGAAGGACGAGGCCAGGGAGGAAATCCAGGAAGCGATTTTTTCGCAGGAAGAGATGCACGATTTGCCGATCGATCTGCACACGCAATTTTTCAAGGCCAGCGACGAAGCAGCGAAGCTCTCAGTGCTGGTTCACGTCGATGTGAAGCGGATGCATTTTCAAAAAACGGGTGGCCGCAACAACAACGACTTGACGATCGCGGCCGCCGTATTTGATCGCAACGGCAGCTTCATCTCCGGGAACGAGAAGATCCTGGAAATGCATTGGAAGGATGAAACTTTAGAACATAAGTTGGATCGTGGAGTGACCCTGAAGAGCAGTTTCGATGTGAAGCCGGGAAGCTATCTGGTGCGGCTGGTAGTGCGGGACAACGAAGGATTGATTGCGGCAGAAAATGGGCCGATTGAGATTCCGTAGTCGAGGTGAGTTATGAAGCGTTATGCGTTAGCGATCTGGTTATTAATGGCCGCGATAGGCGGCGGACTGGTGATTGCGCGGATGGTCTCGGCAGCTGCAGTTGAAGCTCAGCAGACGGATGCCGCTACCACGCTGAAGGCGGAGAGCCGGCTGGTGCTGGTCGACACGGTCGTGATGGACAAGAAGGGCAACTACGTGCACGACCTGGAGCAAAAAGATTTCAAAGTCTGGGAAGACAATAAAGAGCAGACGATCAAGAGTTTTTCGTATGAGTCGGAAAAGGCACCGAATGCGAATCCGCAGAGACACTATTTGGTGCTGTTCTTTGACAACTCGAGTATGGACGCGAGCGACCAGATGAGGGCGCGCGAAGCCGCCGGAAAGTTCATTGATTCGAATGCCGGGCCGAACCGGCTGATGGCGGTGATCGAGTTCGGCGGGGCGACGAAGATTGCGCAGAATTTCACCGCGAATGCCGACCGGCTGAAGCAGGCAGTGGCTGGGGTAAAGACATCGTCGGTCGCATCGAATGCGCCGCCGAGCGACAACACAACCCCTTCGATTACTTCACAGAGTGGAGTTCAGGTGGCGTCGCTTGGCGGACCGCCGGCGGGAATGCCCTCGCTGGGCAACGCCGAAAGCGACTTTGGTTCACGCACAGTTCTGCTCGCGTTGAGAAACTTGGCGAAGAATATGTCGTCAGTGCCGGGACGGAAAACGCTGGTGATGTTGACGTCGGGATTTCCGCTGACGGTAGAATTGCAGTCGGAACTGACGGCCACGATTGATGCGTGCAATAAATACAACGTGGCGGTTTATCCCATCGATGTTCGTGGCTTAGTGGCGCCGACTTCGGTGACCGGCGCAAAAGTGGGAACTCCGCCCACTCGGCGCCAGGTTCGACTGCTCACTGCGACACTCAACGAGGACACGCCGGAAGCACATCTGGTGTTCGTGCAACATGGATCGGGGGGAGGAGGCACCGGCGGTGGCGGAGGTCACGGAGGTGCACCGGGCGGAGGAGGAGCACCGGGGGGCGGCACGCCGGGAGGTGGAAACAGCGGCGGTGGTCATGGCGGAACTCCGACCGGCGGCGGACATAGCGGCTCACCTGCCGGCGGTGGAACGACCGGCAACCGTGGAGCAGGAAACGCGGCAATTCCGTCTTCAAGCTTCTATAACCCTAACTATCAACCGCGGCAGATTATTCCGCCGTTCCCGCCGAGCGCAACCGATAACCAACAGGTGCTGTACGCGCTGGCAAACGGCACGGGCGGATTTGTGATCCTCAACACCAACGACCTGCTGGGCGGGATGGAGAAAATCGCAAGAGAACTGAGCGAGTATTACGTGCTCGGATACACGCCGGCCGAGACTCCCGAAGGAAGCTGCCACACGCTGAAGGTAAAAGTTGAGCGCGGCGACACAGTGGTGCGCTCGCGAAGCGGGTACTGCAATGTAAAACCCGCCGATATGCTGGCGGGACAGCCGGTGGAGAAACAGCTCGAAAACCAGGCCAATGGGACGCAGGCGGGTACGATCGCGGCATCGATTGAAGCTCCGTATTTCTATACCTCGGCGAATACTGCGAGAGTGGACGTGGCCATGGATGTTCCTGCGAATGCGATCAAGTTTGAAAAGGTCAAGGGAAAGCAGCATGCAACACTGAACATCCTGGGAATCGCGTACAAGGCAGATAATTCGGTCGCGGCGCGTTTCAGTGATGGGGTCAATCTGGATTTCGAGAATAAGAAGGAAGTTGAGGAATTCGGGAAGCAGCCGTTTCACTATGAAAACCAATTCGAAATTGCCTCGGGCCAGTACAACCTTAAGGTTGTGTTTAGTTCGAGCGGGGAAGCGTTCGGAAAAATCGAAACCGCTCTCAATGTCGATCCCTATAACGGCCAGCAGTTCGGTTTAAGTTCGCTCGCATTGAGCAAGGACGTGCGGCGCGCAGCGGATATGGGCACAAGTTTGGACGCGGCGTTGATGGAAGACCACACGCCGCTCGTCAGTCACGGAATGCAGATCGTTCCGGCAGCGACATATCGTTTCAAGAAGAGCGACATGGCGGCGATTTACGCCGAGGTTTACGAACCGCTGTTGGCTGCCGGCTCGGTGCCGCAGGTTGGATGGGAATTGAAAGTACTGGAAACGAAGAGCGGGCAAGCCAAGTTCGACAGCGGGCTTACGACGGCCGAGTCGTTCATCCAAAAAGGAAACCCGGTTATTCCCCTTGGATTGAAGCTGCCGGTAAACGCACTTGACCCGGGTTCGTATCGGGTGGAACTAAGCGCGAGAGATTCGGCGGGCAATAAGTCCGTTCCGCGGAGTGCGGAATTCGAGGTGGAGTAAACCGGCGCACAGTTGCGCTATTGCCCTTTTGACACGAATCGAGATTGAAAGATCGCGAACGAGTATCTATGGCGCGTCGAAATCCAGCGCGTATACTTCCTGCGAACTAATGTCGCGCAGCAACAAGGGCGAACCGTCAGGTGTAACGCCACTCCAGGGGATTCCGAACAGGACGACCCGTCGAAAGCCCTTGAGATCTGCTAATCGCTCTAATTTGTGGTCAGCGAGCCGCACTGTATAGAACGCAGGGTTTTCACTGGAGCCATTATCGAAGTAGATGTGCGTGCTGTCCTGCGACCAGGTTACCCAACCCACGTCTGCCTTTAGCAGCTCAGACCATTTCCCGTTGCTCAAATCGAATAGCATCAGCCTTTGTCCGTCGATAGTAGCCCCGGCAATGTAGTGGCCATTTGGCGAGGTAACCGGAAACGCCAGGTTCGTTGCCTTCGTGACGGTATCGACCTGAAGAGTCTTGAGGTCGACCATCTTCATAATGCCCTCGCCTGAGCCAAAATCAAGACTGTCAAAGAATGAGATCGC
>JAFAGX010000350.1 GCA_019237515.1 Acidobacteriaceae bacterium | reverse complement strand
ACTGATTACCGATCGTACAAAACTCATCATTCTCAATTCGCCCCAGAATCCGACTGGTGGCGTGCTTACCCGGACAGATATTCAGGACATCGCGCAGGCAATCGGTGACCGCAACATCATGATCTTGTCAGACGAGATCTATTGCCGCTTAATCTTCGAGGGCGAACACTACTCGATCATGTCGGTTCCAGGATTCAATGAACGCACCATTCTCCTGGACGGTTTTTCCAAGACGTACGCAATGACCGGGTGGCGAATGGGATATGGTGTCATGCGGCCGGATCTAGCGACGCATATCACGCGTTTGATGACAAATTCCAACTCCTGCACAGCCAGCTTTACGCAGGTGGCGGGAATTGAAGCTTTGCGCGGAGACCAGTCATCCGTCGATCACATGCGAAATGAGTTTCAGCACAGGCGTGACGCTTTCGTCGCGGGCCTGAATCGAATTAAGCGATTCTCCTGCCGCATGCCGCGAGGCGCGTTCTATGTATTCCCCAACGTTACGAAAACCGGCCTCAAGTCTAAGAAGCTTGCCGATGCATTATTGGAAGAAGCCGGAGTTGCGTGCCTTTCAGGAACTTCGTTCGGGGCATTTGGTGAAGGATATCTTCGCTTCAGCGTAGCGAATTCACTTCAGAACTTGAATAAAGCACTGGACCGAATTGATCAGTGGACGAAGAAGAATCTTTAGCGTTTGGCTTTGAACGCAGATCCTTCGCTTAGCAGCGCAAGGAAATTAAATCACGGGTGAGGGCCTCGGGTGCCAAAGAAGCAACGCCATCGTCAACTTACTAACAAGAAATCGGCCTCGCCCAAGGCGAGTCGCCCCTACATGCCCGGCTATGGCCTGCCGAAAAGCACAAAGGGCTTGCTTCCCTGGAAATGGGCCGAATCGCGTTTGAAGAAGAACCACAATTACTGGATCATTACCGTCCGCCCCGATGGCCGGCCGCACGCGATGATCGTCTGGGGTCTATGGATGGATGGCGCATTCTATTTCAGTACAGGCCGGCAATCTCGTAAAGCACAGAACCTTGCCAAGAATGCGAATTCCATTATTGGCACCGAGCGCGCAGACCAGGCCGTGGTTGTGGAAGGAGTTGCCGAAGAGGTCGGCGATGTTGAAGTGCGACGTAGGTTCTTGCGAATCTACAAAAAGAAATACGATTGGGACATGGCCTCATTTGAAGAGGGCATATTAAGTCTGAAGGAACCGATCTACGCCGTTCGACCGAAGGTTGTGTTTGGGCTCGATGAGGAGAAATTTCAGAGCGCAGCGACGCGCTGGGTCTTTTAGCGGCTCGA
Source organism: Acidobacteriaceae bacterium (assembly GCA_019237515.1). The sequence continues at coordinate 10,820 of JAFAGX010000350.1, read as the reverse complement.
TACATCACACCGCCTTGTGATTCCACGCACAGTCCCCACGGATATTCCCGCCTAAACTCAATCTCGTGGAATTCCAGCGAAGTGAGGCGCCGGCATTGTTCTGTCCACGCCGCGCAAGGGGATCCAACCATGGCCATTAGGAACTCCGTAACCGGACAAATCATCCGCAAATACTCAGTCGAAGAACTGAAGGAGGCCGCCGGGCTGATGCGCGGCTACGACCTGGTGGCGCTATGTGCGGCAGGATCAGGGCACGCAGGCGGCACGCTCTCGATCATGGACGTCGCCGCCGCGCTTTATCTGCGAGTCGCCGATCTCGATCCGTGGGATCCGTCGTGGGCAGATCGCGACCGAATCATCTGGTCGACTGGCCACAAAGCGCCAAGCTTGTATCTCGGACTAGCCTTTGCGGGTTTCTGTCCAATCGAGGATGTTGTCCTTCTCCGCAAGCTATGGTCGCCTTATCAGGGGCATCCGCACTGGTTGAAGCTCCCGGGCGTCGAGGTTTCGACCGGGTCTCTCGGCCAGGGCTTGAGTATTGCCGTAGGCATTGCTTTAGCCGGAAAACTGAACGAAAAAAATTACAAAACATTCTGCATCATGGGCGATGGCGAACAACAAGAAGGCCAGATTTGGGAAGCCGCAATGGAAGCCGGGCATTATGGCCTCAATAATTTGGTTGGAATTCTCGACAAAAATCGTTTGCAGATCGATGGCCCGGTTTGCGAGGTGATGAATGTCGATCCTCTGCGGGAAAAGTATCGGAGCTTCGGTTGGGAGGTCATGCAGATCGACGGCCATGATATGAAGCAGGTGGTCGAGGCACTTGAGGAGGCAAAATCCACTACTCTCCGCAAACCAACGCTGATTATCGCCAACACGGTTAAAGGCAAGGGCATCAGCTTTATCGAAAACGTCGCTGGCTGGCATGGGAAAGTTCCAAGCTATGACGAAATGATGAAGGGTTTAGCAGAGTTGAGTATCACTGATCGTATCCCAGTTCGGTCATTGCTCGAAAAAGCCAAAAGTTACCAGGCGGAAGTCGATCAAAAGCTGGAAGCGAAAATGCCAACATTTAGCCGAGGCTACTGGTGGAACAAGACAGAAACAATGAAAGCCCAGATGAAGCCTACCCGCATGGGTTTCGGGCAATCCTTGGCCGAAAACGGGGATGACGAACGAGTGGTCTGCCTTGGCCTGGATATCTCCGGCTCGATCACGATCAGCGATTTCTACGCCAACCACCCAGAACGGAAGAACCGCTGGATCAGCATGGGAATCGCAGAGCAGTCCGCGACATCTGCAGCGGCGGGCCTGGCGAAAGAAGGCAAATTGCCTGTACTGGGCACGTATGCGACGTTTGCGGCCGCTCGCAACCTCGATCAGATTCGAACTTCGATTTGCTATGGAAACTTCAATGTCCTGATTGCGGGCGCGCATGGCGGAGTGTCCGTCGGTCCTGATGGCGCGACGCATCAAGCCCTGGAAGATTTGTTTGCAATGTGTGGTCTGCCAAACATGGCGGTCGTAGTCCCGTGCGACGTCAATGAGACGAAAAAGGCTACGGACTACCTGCTCCTGAAGCATCGCGGACCAAAGTACATTCGTTTCGCCCGCGAGGCGACTCCGATTGTTACCGATCAATACACGCCATTCCACTTTGGGCAGGCGAATGTGATCCGCCTGCGTGGCGAGGATGCGAACTTTGCGGATGCATTCGAAACCATTTTCGCCGCCGATCACGAGAATGAAGACGAAGATCTCACAGTCATTGCTTGCGGGCCGATGGTACCGGAAGCAATGCGAGCTGCCTGGATCTTGAAGAGTGAATTCGGCTACGAAACCCGTGTGATCAACATGCACACGTTGAAGCCAGTAGACGAAGCCGCCATATTGCGAGCAGCCCGCGAAACCGGCGTGATCGTCACTGCCGAAGAGCATCAGATTGGCGCGCTGGCGTGGCGCGTGAGCTCAGTCATCACGGAAACGCCACTCTTGTACGGCGTGCCCGTCATCACCGGTGCAATCGGTGTAAAGGATCGATTCGGCGATTCGGGAGCCCCCTGGGAGTTGATCAAGGAATTCGAGGTCAGCGCTGAGCACATTGCTAAAAAAGCTGCGGAGTTGATGGGCATCAAGCGCGCAAGCGCGGGATTGCCCGCTGACCACGAGTTTGTGGAGTCATCCCACGTCTCCTGAAGACATGTACTAGGAGCCAACTAAAAATGCCGGCCTAATTTTGGCAATAGCGCCGGAACGTCTTCGCGATAACTCTCATACGCGGCCCCGAACCTGCTTTTCAGTTCCGCCTCTTCCATGCGAATCATCACCGCGCCGGTCAGCACCGCAAAAGTGGTCAGTGCAAAGCACACAACTAACCCGGTTCCGATACTCCAACCCAACATCTCACAAAAATGAGCGAGATAGACCGGATGTCTGACGCGGGAGCGGATACCTTTGGTCACGAGAAGTTGCTGCTGATCTCCGGACACAAGCTCGGGAATCCCTCCCAGTTGCTGCGCACTGAAGTGCTTCCCAGACTGCGCGTAGAGCCAAAAACCGATCGCGAATAGACCAATCGCCGGCAACCACGCCCACTCCGTTGAATAAAAACTAACGCTACGCCAGGGCGCAGAGACCGCCGCAACCACTACCCACATAAGAATCCATGCGGGCAGCAGAACCACGTATGGAGAGCGTCTACGCGAGCGCCAGTACTCTGCCCGCGGATGAATCATGAACCAGAAACTGGGAATGGTTGAATACACAACGCACGCCATCCATGCCGCTAAATCCAGCCATCGAGTCATCGTAAGATTTTTTCATTGTAAAGTAACGACATGGCCATGGTTGTCGAGCCGAAATCCCCCGGACAAGTTGCTCTGGCATACCGGGATTTCAAGTCGTATCTGATCGCCCGCTTTTGCATCGTCATCGCGCTGGAAATGCAGGCAGTCGCGGTGGCGTGGCAGGTTTACGAAATCACGCGGCGCCCTTTAGACCTGGGCTTAATTGGTCTGGCACAGTTTTTACCCGGTTTTGTGTTGTTCTTGCCCGCAGGGCACACCGTGGATCGGCATAACCGCCGGACGGTGCTCATCATTTCTTATGCGACATCCGCTCTTTGCTCAGCACTGCTGCTAATGTTTTCTCTGTATCGAACCACAAGCGTTTATCCAATCTATGCGGTTGTCATTCTCTTGGGATCCACTCGCGCATTCGCTTTCCCCGCTAGCCGGGCCCTTTTGCCGCAGCTAGTGCCACAAGAGCACTTCTCGAATGCAGTCGCTTGGCACTCAAGTTTTTTCCAGGCAGGCACAATTCTGGGGCCGGCAGTTGGAGGACTACTCTATGCGTTTTTTCGCGGCGCACCCGGCGTGTACGCAACCGCAATGGTCATCGCGGCTGTCGCTGCAATTGCGACTCAGCGAATCAAAACGAAGACAGCGGCACGATCACGGGCTCCTGTCTCTCTCGCAAATGTTCTTGCAGGATTCCGCTACATCTGGTCGCACAAACTGATTCTTGGTTCCATTTCTCTGGATTTGTTTGCCGTTTTACTTGGCGGGGCTGTAGCGCTGCTTCCCGTATATGCGAGGGAGATCCTGCACACTGGCCCGTGGGGACTTGGTTTGCTACGGAGCGCGCCCGGTGTTGGCGCGGCCGCCATGGCAATCCTCATCGCCCATCGACCAATCAAAAGCAACTCCGGACCGATCATGCTGTGGTGCGTTGCCGGATTCGGCGTCTTCACGATCATCTTTGGCATATCCCACAATCTCGTGCTGTCACTGATTTCCTTGCTCCTGGTTGGGGCAAGTGACATGGTAAGCGTCGTTATCCGCGCCATCCTCGTGCAACTCGGGACGCCGGATGAAGTGCGTGGTCGCGTGAATGCAGTGGATATGCTGTTTATTGGTGCGTCCAATCAGTTGGGTGAATTCGAATCAGGTTTAACTGCGCATTGGCTGGGGACAGCGCCGGCAGTTGTTTTGGGAGGCGTAGGGACACTGGTCGTGATTGCGATCTGGGCTTGGGCATTCCCTGAGCTACGAAGGACCGACGAGGTTAGTGCCGTTGAAAACATGCAATAGTCCGCCTACGTATCAAGCATTGCGCCGCCACTCTTCGAGCGGCTGGACAGCCGGGGCGGCTGTCCGTATGCACTATTTGCTTCTAATCACGGTCTTCGCCGAGCTCATATTGTCGTAGCGGTCGTACACGCGAACAACTACCACATGCTCGAACTGATCGTTGGGAGAAGCTTTCTCCAGCGGCTTAACCGGCGCTGGCGGATCAGCAGGAATGCCAGCATGAAAATCGTAGCTTTCTGTCTTCGAGTCGGAGATCTGTCCAACCGGCTCGAGATACTGCCAATCGCTGGCATCGACAGAGTATTCGGCACGCTTGATGGGCGAGAAACCATCCGTCGCGCCAAATTTCACGTGAATACCGTTGGCGTCGGCAGAGGCTACAAGATGTTCGATTTGCGGTGGCGTAGTGTCGACCTCGAAACGCGCACTCCCCCGCTCTGCGGTCAACGCCTCGCCAGGAGAATGCGAAGGCGCATCGGAAGCAACTACCTTAATGGTGTATCCGCCATCGGGTAACAACGAAGCGTCAAAAGAATAAAACTTGTCCGTGAGGTTGTCTTTCAACAGCAGCCAGCGCGTTTGCCCATCGCCACGGTAATACACCGAGTACACCATTTGATCGTCGTTGTCATCGTGCACGATCCACTTCACGCCGATGGAATCCTTGTCATGTGTGACTGGAGGAGCAACATCGAAATGCTGCTGAGAGGCATCATTCCCGCCGCTCTTCGGCAATGACTGATAACGAGCACCGACCTGCACGGTGACCTCATCAAATTCCGGGGGAACGTTTTCCGGCAAATAATTAAGCGCTACACTTTCAACTCGCGGCGCGTGATCCCCCGCATGTAGAACAACCTTCCATTGCACAAACCGCGCAGCTCGGGCAGGTATCAGACCATCTTTGGCGAGGTCAACCTTCTTCCACTCGCTCCAATTCCGATCAGGATTATCCACATTGCCGCTCCGCGCGAATAGTTCGACATTGCCCGACCCCCGAAACTCGGCGCGCCCCCACCGTGAAAAAATGCGTGCATCAAAAACATCGCTTTGATACCTACCTTCCGAGGCAGGCTCTCCGCTTAGCAAGAATATTTTGCCGAGATTGCTGGTCGACACATACAGGCCACCTCGTGGGCCGGCGCTGAACCCAGTCACTTGGCTCGCGCTGGTTTTAAGCAAATCGGTATATTGATCCTGGTTGTTAATCGCGAAGATATGGCCGCGGTTCCCTGTCCCCGCGAGCAAACGGCCATCTTTGTCGAACGCCAGCGCATAGACCAGATCCTCATGCGAATTCCACACGCGCGCTGGCGCGCCGTTCGGAGCAATGCGGTAGATCTCCGAGCCTCCAGGCACGCCCGCCGTCATATTAATGACCTGAGGTGGCACAGAACCCGACGCCGTCGATGGCCCCTGTGCGCCCGAACTCGCGGTCAAGATCGCCATCGATGCGGGAACTGCGGACGCTCCAGTTCCGCGCTTTTCCCCGTCCCCCGCGGCATAGATGCTGCCGTCCTTCGCAATAGCAAGCGCCGTGATTTCTTTCTTGGGCGCGCTATACAAAACGAAAGCGTTTCCATTCGGAGCTATCCGGTAGATGAGGCCGCTGCCATCCGAGCCGGCAATCAGATCGCCTTTTGCATCGAAGGCAAGCACTCGTATGTTGGCTTCATCGCTCTTAAAAAAAACGGATGACTTACCTTGCGGAGTAATGCGGAGAATTTCTCCCGGATCTCCAGTAGCGGCGTAAAGATTTTCGTCTTTATCGAAAGCCAGAGCCCAAATGTATTTGCTGTCTGGATCGGAAAACACAGACGAATGCCAGGATGTTTCCTGTGATTCTGAATTTTCTGGGTTGCCCCCATTGCGCTGTTCGATTTTGTAAATCTTTCCGTCGGGGTTTGTGGCAGCAAATATCGCGCCACTCTTATCCACCACTAACGCTTGCACCTGCAATTCATGCGGCTCAAAAATGACCGTTGACTTCCCATCAGGAGTAATACGGTACAAGCGCGCCGGTGAGCCAGCCGCGGCGTAAAGATTGCCTTTCAAATCGGACGCAATCGACCACAGGTAAGTAGACGGAGTCGTTGCAACCGGCTTGAATGCCGGCGCGAGCTCAAGACCGCCAGCGCTGTTGATCGCGACACCGTCTGGCGTCCCTTTGATGAGCTCTTCGAATTTGGATTGTTCCCAGGTACGAGTACCATCAGCGAACGCTAAACCAGGAAGGATCAGACACAGAACAGCAACAATCTTACTGACACGGATTTGCAATTTGGAACCTCATGAACAGATTAGGGAGGAAAGGTCAGATTAGCACACAGAAAGTCAGTAGCCAGTGCCACCAAGACCTATTTGAGATTGATCGTCAACACCTGAGAACCCGCAACAACATAATCCAGCGGCGCAGTCGCAGTCTCGCTTAGCGAAGATTCATTGGAAACTACCATGTCCTGTGTTCCGCGCATGCCATCCATCACGTTCATAATGGAAGGTGGAAGCGACGGCATGATCTTGTCAGCAACCATGGCCTCTGGATTGGACTCCATCAAAGAGACATAGACACGGTTATTGACATGCTCTTTGTTCAGGAAGGCGATCGTCGAAGCGAGATCCAGCTTTCGGGCCATCAGGGATGAGCCGTGGCGTAGGTGATCCAGGCTCTCACCATCACTCACCAGGATTCGAAGCGGCCCCTTGGAAGCGGAAGTCGGAATCTGAATAGGTATGTGTTCCAAGATTGCATCGCCACGATATGGACGAAGTAACGCCTCAATCATAATTTCATCGCCAGGCCGTGCCTCCGTAACGTCTGTACGGGAACTCTCCAACCGCGCAAATCGGCGCTCGTGGACGATGTCAAAATCCAGATTTACCCCGCGAATCTCAGGCGTGCTGTACGGATTGTCGTAAATTCGGGCGAAGCGTTCACCCAGCGACGTGGCCGCCAGCATCGCTGGAGGTTGCGCTCCATCCACCGCGGCGAACATGTCCTGTAAGGTCACGTCGGGGTACTTCTCGACTCCGATGCTTCCCTTCAAGCGATAGGTAATCTCTTCGCCGTACTCGTTGACTCCATGCAAGGCATTGAACACGGTCGCCATCATGGCAACCGGACTTAACCGCGCATTATTTAGGATCTCGTAGTGAATTTGCTTGTCCCCGGAATCTGCATGGATCGTTAAGGTCACCGGGATCATCTCGGGTTTCTTGTCAAATTCACCGAGAATGCCATTGTGCCGGTCCTGAACGAATGCACCCACCGGTTCAGTGGCGTTGACGATCTTGAACGCGTTCAAGGGAGACGGCAAGGTCGCCAGCACTTGCGCCTTGGTCATGGGAATGTCGATCATTCCGAATTGCATTAGCGGGTGGCCACACGCCAGCAAATGCTCCGAATCCATGTAAGTCACTGTGCAGGTGGCTGCGATGTCCATATCGCCGCGGACAAGAATCGCGCTGACTGCGGAACCAGGCTCCATGGGCTCAGGCTGCTTTGCGTCGCTCACCGAACCAGTGCCCATAACTGGCACAATCCCCGAAGCCGCAAACTGCGCAGCGAAACGTTGAACCGTCTCCTCAGAAAATCCATTGAACACGAGGGGGGTGTCGATTGGCTTCATGTAATTCGCGAAATCCTGCACCGGGACATCTGAGGTGCCGGGACTTGCAGTCTTGCTCGATCCACTTGGCCCGGCCTTGGCTTCTACCGGCCCTGAGCTTGCCGTGTGATCGATCGCGCTGATCTCCAGCATCTCTGAGATCGGGGTTACACCCGCAATCGGTTCTTTGGAAAATTCTCCGATACGAAAAGCCACGGCCCCTGCGAGTTTCCCGTCAAAGTAAACCGGGCTGCCGCTCATGCCGGCGACAACTCCCGTGTATTCCGCCTTTGCCCCGCCAAGACGCACCAGAATTATGTCGCCCTTTGGCCCGTTCGCGTTTTTGAGCACCCCAAGGACTTCTACATCCATTGCCTCGGGCTTTGTACCCTGGAAAACGGTGAAAGCGACACCATGCATCCCGGCATGGATTTGCCCTACCGGAATGGTATCTACGGGCTTAATGGGTTGCGCAGCGGTTGAGAACGAGAGTACAAGGCAAGACACAAAGGCGGCGAGAGGAGCTCGACCAATTACCATATTTCCCCAGGAGGATGCCAACTGATCCTCAAAAACGCAAAGTCCAGCTTCGCTTATGCTTAGTTTGCTGTGCAAGGCGGGAGAACTGAAGCACAGCAAACATCCCCATCGCAAAGCGCTGCGTCATATACTAGCATAGGGTTGTTTAATGTCCTGTAAGTTTAATTTTCGATTCATTCCAGCAAAAAGCGCGATCCGAGCCTCATTCGGACTCCTGACGATTGTGGGCTTACTGGCAATCGCCGGGCAGAGTCTTCCGGCTCTAGCGCAAGACCAAACTCCTGCAAATCCAAACCAGCAAGCTCCTCCACCGGAAGCTGGAGGACCCGATTCCGACGTCGGCCCTTACGCCATTCCCAAGAAGAAAGAAGAACCTCCGCCTCCTCCGCCTGAAAAGCCCAAAAAGATCGAGGGCATGCCGGACTACTCGATTCAGGTAACCGTACCCCTGGTTCAGGTACCGGTCATGGTCACCACCAAAGACGGCCAGTTCATTTCGACGCTTCAAAAGGATAACTTCAAGGTATTTGAAGACGGGGTGCAGCAGACTATCAGTAATTTCAATGTCTCCGATGCACCGATCACCGCCGTGCTGCTCGTCGAGTATGCCTCGACCAATTACTCCTTCATGATCGAGGCGCTGCAGGCTTCGTATAGTTTCGTTCAGAGCCTGAAGAAAGAAGATTGGGTCGCAGTCGAATATTACGATATGAAGCCGCAAATTCTTGTCGACTTCACCCAGGATAAAGGCGCGCTGCTCGGGGGACTCAATCAGTTGCGAATCCCTGGATTCTCAGAAACCAATCTTTTTGACGCCCTCTACGACACATTGGACCGGTTGGACCGAATCGAGGGCCACAAATACATCATTCTGGTCAGCACCGGCTTTGACAGTTTCAGTAAATTGAATCTTGACCAGACCCTTAAAAAGGTCAGGACGACAAAGGATGTAACCATATTCCCGATCAGCATTGGCTGGACATTACGGGAATGGTGCGAAGTCAACCATTGCACCGGCATGACTCGCGGCATGATTCCGGTAAACCGCATGGATTACTACCAGGCCGATAATGAAATGCAGACCTTCGCCCGACTTACTGGTGGTCGGTTTTATCAGCCCCGGTTCCAGGCAGAATACCCGGAAATCTTTCGTGACATCGCGGGCGACATTCGCCATCAGTATCAGATTGCTTATCACCCATCGAATCCGAAGCTCGACGGCAGCTATCGGAAGCTGAAAGTGGAGGTAGTGGCGCCCGATGGCGGCCCGCTCAAAGTGCGCGATCAGAAAGGCAAAGATGTGAAATACCAAGTCATCGCGCGCGAGGGTTATACGGCCAAGCACACCGTCGAATAACCCACCAGCGCCAATGTTGCGAATTTAACGAGCAAGCACGTGTGCATCTTGTTTAAGCGCCCAAACTAGCGCAATCACCCAGCCAATGGCCGTCCAGCCCAGCAGCAGATTCAGCACGAAAATCGCTGTTGTGTCACGTTTGCTTCTCGCAAGTGCGATGATCGATGGCAGAAAATACAGGACGAAGCCAAAACCAAAGAACGGGAAAAATACAAAATGTGCGAAGAGGTGCATGGGATTTACCCCCTCTGACTAAGTCTAACCCCAACGTTCATAGATACGCGAGCGAGGCCTGTGCAGTTCACAAATCCTGACCCAGCAGCATAGAATCAATCGTTTGGACAATACATTTTGATTTCTGCCGAGGAGTAGCACTTGCCTGAAAGCGTGTACGACATCGCAATTATCGGAAGCGGGCCAGCCGGATACACCGCCGCAATCCGTGCCGGACAGCTTGGCTTGCGAACCGCATTGGTCGAAAAAGATGGATTCTTAGGGGGAACTTGCCTCCATGTGGGCTGCATTCCGACCAAAGCGTTGCTTTTCAACGCCGAGATTTGGGACCACCTCAAAGATGCGAAAGAATTCGGAATCGAAGGGGTGGACTCCCGCAAGTTGAATTGGACGGCCATTCAGGAGCGGAAGTCAAAGATAGTAACCAAGCATGCCAAAGGGCTCGAGTTTCTGATGCGCAAGAATAAAGTCGAGACGCTCAAAGGTTACGGCAAGCTGACCGGTCCGGCACAAAGCGGTGTGCATACGGTGGAAATAACGACAGGTGGCAAACCGCATCACATAAAGACTAGACATGTCATTCTGGCGACTGGCTCCGAAGCGCGCATGTTACCCGGCCTGGAGCCCGATTCCCGCGTACTTACCAACATCGAAATTCTCGATCTGAAGGATCTGCCGAAATCATTGGTTATCGTGGGCGCCGGAGCTGTAGGCGTGGAGTTTGCATCGATCTTCAAATCCTTTGGGACCGACGTGACCCTGCTGGAGATGCTACCTCGCCTGGTTCCGATCGAAGATGAAGACATCTCTAAAGAACTTGCCCGGGTGTATCGCAAACGTGGAATCGCCTTTCACACCACCGCAAAGGTGGAAAAAGTCGAAAAGACGAAGACCGGAATTTCAGTGGCATTCAGCGTCGAAGGCAAACAGCACAAAATTGACGCGGAGAAGATCTTAATTGCTGTTGGCCGCAAACCGCGAACGGAG
>JAFAGX010000119.1 GCA_019237515.1 Acidobacteriaceae bacterium | reverse complement strand
GGTATTTTTTCAGATAAGGGAATAGGGGACGCAGGCTCTTCGGCAACATGGGGTAGTAGATGAGATTTTAGCAGGAGGAGCTTCAGTGCTTGGATTACTAACGTTGCCAAGTAACTCGCGCTCGCCAGGTAAGCGGGTTCATCCCGACGCGCCCGGGCGCGAGGACATGAGAGGAAGGCACTATTTGTTCTACTTGGCATTTTTGCGGGCTTTGTCGGCCCGATCGCCGTTGAAAGCGAGGATGTAAGCGGCCGTCAAGAGCACAATCCAGCTTCCGAGAAACAACCAGGTCGCATCGATCAAAAGCGAATAGAGAGAATCAAAAGGCATATCAGCTCCACAGCAACTACGCTGATCTTCCCTGCAATTGTGCCTTGCCGGTCAGGGTCTTGTAATTTTCGATAACCTGGCGCACGGCGTGCAATCTGCCCAGCGAAGTGAGTTGGACATCGGTAAGAGCTTGCTCGATTTGCGACATCCAACATTCCACAGCGCGATCGACCCCTGAGGCCATTTCAGCGGCAATTGTCTCGATGAGATTCGCGGGGATACTTGCGCTTGCCACGGTTCCGTCCTCCTTAATTAAATTGCGCCGGTGTGTGCCTACGTTGACAGCGCACCGGCGCAGGATTTGCAGTTACGGCTGTGGTGGAGCTTCTTGCGAATGCTGCTGCATATGCTCCTGCATGCGTTGCTGGTGCCTTGCCATGACTTGAGCAAATTTAGTTTTTTGCTCGGGCGTCAAGAGCTGATAGGCCTGCGCGGCCAACTTTGCGTGTTGCAGAGCCAATTGTTCATGCACCTGGGACTCCTGATCGAGGATCGGCTTAGCGTTGGCATCGGTAAGCGTACCGCTGGTGATCAATTGCATCAGCGACTGATGAATCTGGTGCTCCTGTTCCATCAAAGGCTTCATTGTGGGTTTAGCATTCTCGTGAAGCTGCTTGATCTGCGCCTGTTGCGCGTCCGTCAAATCGAGAATGTCGGTCATGTTTTCAAGCATTGGCCCAAAAAGCTCTCCGCCATGGCCGTGCGGACCTTGGGCAATGGCAGTGCCAGCCAGCAGCACGGCTGCCAGCGCCGCTGTGACAACATACATACGATTAAATTTCATGTCTGCTCCTTCCCTCACCTTTTCCCGGACTTCTGAGTTCTGTGTCTTTTAGATATGAACACCTTTTCCGCAGCTTGGTAGTAAATTGTCGGTCAACCGGAGTAAAGTTTTGTAAAAGGGGTGAGGCGCTGGTTTGACACTTCTTTACTGGGGTTTTCGCGGGTTTGTTAGAGAATTGTTATGAGTAAAGTGGATCGCATTCTGGTCATCGACGACGATGTTGAGTTGTGTGCTCTGGTGGGCGAATACCTCGAGCCGGAGGGATTTCAGATCGAAGCTGTTTATGACGGAAATCGCGGGCTGGAGCGCGTACTCAGCGGAAACTATTGTCTGATCGTGCTGGATGTGATGCTGCCGGGGATGAACGGCTTCGATGTGCTGCGAAAGATTCGCAACACTTCGAAGATTCCGGTATTGCTGCTCACGGCCCGGGGCGAAGACGTGGATCGGATTGTAGGGTTGGAAATTGGCGCCGACGATTACTTACCGAAGCCCTTTAATCCTCGCGAACTGGTAGCGCGCATCCGGGCAATTTTGCGGCGGACACAAACAGGAGAGAAGGCAGTCCCGCAAATCCCAGAACCCTTACATGTGGGCGATATCGATCTCGATCCTGCGACGCGGACGGTGCTACAGAATGGCAGTCCGGTAGATCTGACGTCAGTGGAATTTAATCTTCTGCATGTTTTGTTGCGTGAGGCCGGCCGCGTGGTGACGCGCGAGCAACTGGTGGATGAGGTGTTAAGCCGGAAGTTTTCTCCCTTTGACCGCAGCATCGATATGCACGTCAGCAAAGTACGAAAGAAATTGGGAGATACCGAAGGCGGCACAGATCACATCAAAACTGTGCGCGGCGTGGGCTACATCTTTGCGCATCCTCGCGAAGCAGTCAGGAGCGAACAATGAAGAGTTTGTTCCTAAAAATTTTCGTTTCCTATTACGTTGCGCACGCTCTTTTTTTCGTGCTGGCGCTTCTGGCGGCGTTCGCGATGCGACCTTCGCGGGAGATCGCTGAACTGCAAACTCAGCAAACAAGATTTCTCACGGATGCGCTTCAGGCTCATCAGAGCGGCGGCGAGCAGGCATTGTGGAAGTATTTACACGGCATTCACGAAACCTACCATGTGCGACTTTTTATCCTGGACCCGAATGGAAAAGACCTGTTGGGCCGGAAGCCTCCCGAATGGGTGCAGCGGGCACAGGCGGGCCAACTGAGTACCGCAAACACATTCTGGGGCAGGCTGCGGCCAAACCAGTTCCTGCGGGGTTCAGTCACCACACCTGACGGGCAGCAGTACACGATTGTTACCGACCTCCCTCCCGAGCCGCATGGGCCGTTTGCCTTTCGTGGCATTCCGGGTTTGGGACTGCTCATTGGCATTTTGTGTTCGGGATTAGTTTGCTACATCCTGGCGCGATATCTCACTTCGCCGATCACGCGATTGCGAGCTGCGGCGCAAAAAATGGCGGCTGGAGATTTGAGCGCTCGTGCCGGCATTCCGGGCTCAAGACGCAGGGATGAGACCGCGGAACTGGTTCGTGACTTCGATGTCATGGCCGATCGCCTGGAAAGCCTGGTTGGTGCACAACGGCAATTGCTGCGGGACATTTCGCACGAGTTGCGATCTCCACTGGCGCGCCTGAATGTTGCGCTCGAGTTGGCCCGGCAGCGAAGCGGGGCTGACGCCAGCAGCGCGCTCGATCGCATAGAGCGAGAGACCAATCGATTGAACGAAATGATTCAGCGTCTGCTGACGCTAGTGCGTTTGGAGGGTGGCGATGACTCGTTGGAGAAGTCTCCGGTACATCTCGAAGAGCTAATCCGTGAGATCGCCAAGGACGCCGCATTCGAGGCGCAAAACCGGCAGTGCCAAGTGGACGTTGAAATTTCGGCCGACTGCGTTGTGACTGGCAGCGCCAGCCTGCTGCATAGCGCGGTAGAAAATGTTGTTCGCAATGCGATTCGCTATACCGAGGAAGGTACGGCGGTACGAATTCGATTACTGGCAGAAGAGGGAGCGGATGGATCGCAAG
>JAFAGX010000599.1 GCA_019237515.1 Acidobacteriaceae bacterium | reverse complement strand
CATCTCCGATGGCGGCGACAATCACAGTCGCTACACGGAAGGTGAGATCAAGTCTCTGGTAAAAGAAGCCGATACGCTGATCTACGCGGTTGGCATCTACGACCACTATTTCCCCACCGAAGAAGAACGGCTTGGACCGGCCTTGCTCAGTGAAATCACAGAACTGACTGGCGGGCGGGCGTTTACGATCGATAATCCCAACGACTTGGCCGACGTAGCTACCAAAATTGGAATTGAGCTACGCAACCAATATGTGCTCGGATACCGTCCAAAGAACCCGGGGCACGACGGAAAATGGCGTAAGATCAAAGTAAAGCTATTACCACCCAAAGGACTGCCGCCACTCCGTGTATACGCCAAGACGGGATACTATGCACCTTCGGAATAACCGCACATATTACCTGTTACTTACATTTTTATTCCTAAGTTTGGCGGGTATAGGTCAAACTGCGCCGGCGCAGGCACCGCCGCCACAATCGGCTCCCTCGTCAGCAAACGTCCCGGCGGTGGCACCAAGCAGCAGCGCCAATCAGGCCAATACTTCAGGCACAAACCCGCAGAACACAGCACAAGATCCACAAAATGCCCCGCCGCCTCCGGACCAGCAGCAAGCGCCCGATCAGAACCAACCACCGGCCAATGACAACAGCACATTTGTTTTCAAGGCCGAAGTGCAGAACGTCATCCTGCATGCGACCGTGGTTGACGACAAGAATCATCTGGTCATGAATCTAGGCAAAGATGCCTTCACGGTTTTTGAGAACAATCAGCCGCAAACGGTGGTTTCGTTTGCGCGGGAAGATGTGCCTGTGGCCATGGGCATCATCATCGACAACTCTGGTTCCATGCGCGAGAAACGGGACAAGGTGAATAAGGCTGCTCTGAATTTGGTTCGTTCCAGTAACCCGCAGGATGAGGTCTTCGTTGTCAATTTCAACGACGAGTATTACCTCGATCAGCCGTTCACGAATAACATTAATCTCTTAAGAGACGCGCTGGAGAAGGTGGAGGCACGAGGGGGGACGGCGCTGTATGACGCGATTGTCGCTTCGTCGGACTACATGATGAAGAACGCACGCTTGCAGAAAAAAGTCTTATTTGTCGTCACCGATGGCGAAGACAATGCCAGCCGGGAAACTTTGGAAGAAGCTGTCCGGCGGTTGCAACAGGAAAATGGGCCCAGCGTTTACGCGATTGGCTTATTGGGTGAAGAGAGAGCCCGCCGTGCGCGCCGCGCTTTAGAAACCGTTGCCCAGAAGACCGGCGGCATCGCATTTCTCCCCAAGACGGTTGATGACGTTGATGAGATCAGCCGCACCGTGGCTCACGATATTCGTAGTCAATACACCATCGGCTACAAGCCAACGACGCCCAAGAGTGTCGGCGGATATCGCACGATCCATGTGGAAGCCCGCGCGAAAGGTTACAACAAGCTTACAGTTCGTACGCGAACTGGATATTATCCCGGGCAAGAACAGTCGCAGTAGTGCGAGGCTGAGCGACGCAGAAATGTGGACCGCAGAGTGTTGACGCTTATTGCCGGGTTCCGTACCCTGTAGAGTGCAAAAGACACTTGAGCGCACGTGTCCGCCGGTCGCCGACGAAATTACTCAGCTCGTTGGTGGAACTCCTCTTCTGAAGCTCAAAAGGATCGTGCCGCCTGGGTGTGCGGACCTATACGCGAAATTGGAATATTTGAATCCCGGTGGCAGCGTAAAAGACCGTGCGGCAATTGGCATCATCGATCGAGCAGAGAAGCAAGGACTGCTCAAGCCGGGTGGAATGATCGTTGAGGCGACTGCCGGAAACACCGGTATCGGCTTGGCTTTGATTGGTGTGAATCGCGGGTATCGAGTCACTCTCTTTGTTCCGGAGCGCTTTTCGGAGGAAAAAGTCGTGATCATGCGTGCCCTCGGCGCCGAGGTCACGCGGACCCCGGAAGACGAGGGCATGACAGGAGCAATCAGCCGCGCAAAGGAACTCGCGGCAAGCCATCCCAACGCTTTCTTGGCCGCGCAGTTCGAAAATCCCGCCAACCCTGATTACCACTACGAGACCACAGCCAGCGAAATTTACGAGCAGATGGAAGGGCGCATCGATGCCGTGATACTCGGCGCGGGAACGGCTGGCACATTCACCGGAGTTGCCCGTTTTTTGAAAGAAAAACTGCCGCAGGTGCTGGGAATTGCCGTTGAGCCGCAAGGCTCCGTCCTGGGAGGCGGCAAACCCGGCAAGCACAAAGTGGAAGGCATCGGGAACAGCTTTGTCCCCAAGAATTTTGATCCATCTGTATGCGACGAAGTGATCACCGTTTCCGATAAAGACGCTTTCGAGACGGTCAAACAACTCGCGGCAAAAGAAGGTGTATTGGCAGGCTCGAGTGCGGGCGCAAACGTCTTTGCGGCGCTCAAAGTGGCGGTACGGCTGGGCAAAGGGAAGCGGATTGTGACCATGATTCCGGACTCGGCCGAACGGTATTTATCGAAGAAGATTTTTGAGGGGGGAATTTAAGGAGCAGTTAGCAATTAGCACTCAGCATTTAATCAGCCTCGACCGAGTAAAAGGCCTAATGACAAAATGCCAAGTGCCAATTGCCAAATGCCCCGCACTCGAACTACTTCCGAACCAAACGGCGATCATGCCGGCTTTGCAACTCGCGCTATTCACACCGGCCAAGAAGCTGATCCTCAGACCGGAGCTGTGACTGTTCCCATCTACGCGACCTCGACCTATGTTCAAGAAGAGATCGGCAAACACAAAGGCTACGAGTACGCTCGCGTTTCCAATCCCACTCGCGATCATCTGGAAAAAAACTTGGCATCGCTTGAGGGCGGCGTTGCTTCGCGTGTTTTTGCTAGCGGCATGGCGGCAATCAATGCGATATGCACGATGTACAAATCCGGAGACCACGTGGTCTGCGGCGACAATCTTTATGGCGGTGTGCCGCGCCTGTTCAATCAAGTTTTGGCGGGGTACGGAATCGAGTTCACCTACGTTGACACCTCCGACGCAAAGAATGTCGAAAAGGCGATCCGCAAATCCACCCGGATGGTGTACGTCGAAACTCCGACCAATCCGTTGATGACGGTCAGCGATTTGCGTGCGATTGCCAATGCTTGCCAGAGCAAGAAGGTCGATTTGGTGGTCGACAACACTTTTATGTCCCCTTACTTTCAGCAGCCGATTTCGCTTGGTGCCGACATGGTGGTTCACTCGACCACGAAATTCCTGAACGGGCATAGCG
>JAFAGX010000440.1 GCA_019237515.1 Acidobacteriaceae bacterium | reverse complement strand
TCACGAATCAACCGCAGTAGCTCGTGCCGGCGCATGCCCTGAGGAGTGCTGGCGCCAGCATCATGGTAGATTTTTTCTTCTACCACCGTGCCATCGATATCGTCAGCACCAAATCGCAATGAAATCTGTGCGATTTTTGCAGTCATCATCTGCCAGTAAGCCTTAATATGCGGGAAATTGTCCAGCACCAGCCGGCTTACGGCGATCTGCTTGATATCGAGCATGCCAGTGGTTTTCGGCAGATGTTGTAGCGCCGTGTTATCCGGATGGAATGCCAGCGGGATGAATGTCTGAAATCCGCCGGTTTCATCCTGCAAGGCGCGTAATTTCAGCAGGTGATCCACGCGGTCTTCATCATTTTCGACGTGCCCGTATAGCATGGTCGCATTCGATTTCAGCCCGAGTTGATGTGCCAGCCGCGCAGTCTCGAGCCACTGATCGCCATCAATTTTGTGATCGCAAATGATGTGCCGGACTCGATCGGCGAAAATTTCAGCGCCTCCGCCAGGCAATGAATCTACTCCGGCCGCTTTCAGTTGTTCGAGCGTCTCGCGGATGGAAAGTTTGGCCCGCTTTGCCAGATAAGCGACCTCGACCATCGTGAAGGCTTTCAAATGAACCTGCGGAAAGCGCTGTTTCAACCCGGAAATGAGATCGAGAAAATATTGGAAAGGCAAATCCGGATGCAATCCGCCGACAATATGAAATTCCGTGACCGCCTCGTCGTATCCTGACGAGGCAGTCTCGAAGGCTTCCTCAAGCGCCATGGTATAAGCGCCCGGCGTATCTTTCTTCCGGCCAAATGCGCATAATCGGCAGGCTGCCACGCAAACATTCGTCGGATTCAGGTGCCGATTGACGTTGAAATAAGTTCGGTCGCCATGCCGTTGTTCGCGGACATGATTGGCCAGCCAGCCAACCGCAAGTATGTCTCCAGTTCGATAAAGATTCAGCGCATCATTGCTGTTCAGGCGTTCGCCCGCCAGGACCTTGTCTTGGATCGGGTGAAGCCGCGCGTCATCCGTCTGGAATGGATGCAGGTTGGGCATCAAAATCGATGATAACTCATGAACTGCTACAAATCACAGTTGCAATCGGCACTCAGTGTCGCAATAGCAAATCGCCGGCGATGAATAGAAAGAACACAACCGAGATCACCCCATTCATCGTAAAAAAAGCCGCGTTCAGTTTTGATAAGTCGTGAACCGAAACCAGTGAATGTTCATATGCAAGCAGCAGCGCAACAGCCGCTACACCGGCAATTGCCAGTTTCCCCAACCCGAACACGCCGACCAGGCTGATCAAAAGCAGCAGCATCATCATGTGAAACGCGCGAGCGACCCACAGCGATTTCCCGATTCCACAATACCGAGGTATGGAATGCAGCCCGGATTCGCGGTCAAACTCGTAATCCTGGCAGGCATACAGGACGTCAAATCCGCCGCCCCAGAAAGTAACTGCTGCCGTGAGAAGCAGGATGCGGGGATTCAATGAGCCGCGAACCGCGATCCACGCTGCCGACGGGGCGATGCCCATGGCAAAACCGAGGACGAGGTGAGACCAGCGGGTGAACCTCTTGGTGTAGGAGTAGAGCAGCAGTATTGCCAGCGCGACCGGCGATAAAACAAACGACAAACGATTCAGCTGCGAAGCAGCGATGACAAACAACGCACAGGAAATGACTACGAACGTGGCGACGAAAGCCGGACTAAGCGCTCCCGTGGGCAAAGCCCGCGTGCGCGTGCGCGGATTGGCAGCATCGATGGATGCGTCGGCCAGCCGGTTGAATGCCATCGCGGCCGAACGAGCCGTTACCATTGCGACGATGATCCACACCAGGACGTGCGCGGAGGGCAGGCCGTTTGCGGCCAGCATTGCACCGCAGAGCGCAAATGGAAGCACGAAGATTGAATGCTCCCATTTGATCATCTCCAGCGTGACGCGCAGGCTGTGAAGGACAGGCACAGCAAGATTCTAAAGGATCAAAAAGCCTCTGCGGGTATTGCCGCCACCAACCTACCATCCCTCCGGGTAACCCTGCCCTCCGATCAATGGCACGAAACGGCATCCCTCTAAAGTCTCGATCACGGCTTCACCGTTCCGCTTTCGTACCAACTGCAACTCTTGCGCATGCACCGGTCCGACCGGAATGACCATCCGCCCATTCTCCGCGAGTTGTTCGAATAATGGGCGAGGAATGCTCGGCGCCGCCGCGGACACGACAATTGCGGCAAATGGAGCATGCTCCGCCAGTCCCTGACTGCCATCCCCCACCACTATATGAATATTTCCATGTCCGATACCTGCCAAAACCTGCTCGGCCGACGCAGCCAGCGATGCGTGCCGCTCGATCGAATACACCGGGGCCGCAAGTTCCGATAGCAACGCCGTCTGATAACCGGAACCCGTTCCGATCTCCAACACATTTTCGGCCCCACTCAGCGATAATGCCTGCAGCATAATCGCCACAATATATGGCTGTGAGAGCGTCTGGCCTTCCCCGATCGGAACCGGGTGATCTTCGTAGGACTGATCGCGATATTCTTCCGCGACAAACAAGTGGCGAGGAACACGACCCATGGCCGCGAGCACGCGTTCATCGGAAATTCCGCGCGCGCGCAGCTGGGCAGCGACCATCAACTCGCGTTGCACTGCGAATCGTGCGCCATCGTTTTCGGGGCTCACAAGGATACAGAGAGCATACCGCGAACCACTCGGCTGCTGAATTTTTGAATTCGCGCTGACTGAGAACTGAGAACTGTCACGCTGAGAACTGCTCTTAAGTACTTTTCCAAAAATGCGATCGTTTCACCGCATCAAACCTTCGCCTCTAAAACACCCGAGTTTTCCTGTCGTGTCAACCGCAAACCCTTGAAATCCACAACTTCTGCACAGATGCTATATTCCCTTCAGCTCTGCCCTGGCGCACAATCCTTCTATCTTCATGGCCAATCCTGGTGACTTCGCCTATACCGTCAAACAGCAGGCGGATATCGTGCGCATCGTCGGCGATTACGTAAAGCTGAAGAAGGCGGGCTCGCAAAATTATTCCGGCCTTTGCCCATTTCACGGCGAAAAAACGCCGTCTTTTTCCGTTCACGCTACGCGCCAGTTCTACCACTGCTTCGGTTGCGGTGTTTCCGGAGACGTTTTCAGCTTTGTTCAAAAAATTGAGAACATCACTTTTCCGGAGGCTGTCCGGTCCGTCGCCCAGAAGCTCGGAATCCCTCTACCCAAGGTCAGTTTCAGCACGCCGGCAGAAGCGGAGGAAGCTAAGCTTCGCACGGTCCTCCTCGAAGTGCACACTCGCGCCTGCGAATTCTTCCAGGAACATCTGAAACGTCCTGAAGGCGCGCATGCTCGCGAATACCTTGCAGGGCGCGGGCTCACCGACGAAATGATTAAAGGCTTCCGCATCGGCTACGGGCCTGAGTCGGGTTTCTTACTTCGCGATCGTTTGCGCGCCGAGTTCGACGAAAAGACGCTGCGGGAAAGCGGCCTCTTTTCTTGGAAGCAGGCGGACGAGAAGATTCCGGAAAAACCGCGAACGACGAACGACGAAGGACGACCGACAGCCTCTATCTATTCCAAATTCCGCAACCGGATAATCTTCCCCATCGCTAACGACAGCGGGCGCGTGATCGCGTTCACCGGACGTACGCTTTCAACCGAAGAGAAGGCCGGCCCCAAGTACCTCAACTCGCCAGAGACCGCCATCTATTCCAAATCTCGGGTCTTGTTCAATCTTGATCGCGCAAAAGACGCCATTCGCCAACTGGATTACGCCATCCTGGTCGAAGGGCAGATGGACTGCATTTCGGTCTACGCGGCTGGGCTTCACAATGTCATCGCAAGTTCTGGCACTGCCTTCACCGAGCTCCAGGCCAAGCTCCTCGGCAGATTCAGCAAAAATGTGGTGGTGAATTTCGATCCCGACACTGCCGGTGCCAAAGCAACGGAGCGCACGCTGGGTCTGCTGGTGCAGGAGGAGTTCCAGATCAAGGTATTAACCTTGGAGGCCGGCCTTGACCCTGACCTGTTTATCCGCCGCAGAGGCAAAGCTCCCTACGCTGAGGCGCTCAAAAGTTCCCAGCCCTATTTTAGCTACCTGATCGAGCGCGCCCGGGTGCAATTTCCTATTCGCAGCGCTGAAGGAAAAGTAAAGGCGGTGAATTACCTGCTTCCCCATATTCAACAGGTACCAAGCCGCATCGTCCGCGATGAACTAGCGCAGGAGATGGCGCAGAAGCTGGGAATCGATTCCGCCGTGCTGCGGCAAGAACTCAAGCACGCGGCCGTCACTCGGTCCTCTGCAACTGTGAAAGCACCTACGGAGGCCCAGATTACAGATGCCGAGAAGATCTTCATCCGCGCACTTACCTCCGCTAACCAGATCCAGACCGCCGAGGGCCATCTTTCGGCCCGCGATGGCGCGGAAGATGAATTCGATCCAGCCCGCCAGGCCCATTTCGCGCTGACCAGCGAGCAGCTTCACACCGGATTGGCCACGGAATCTCTAATCGAAATCCTGCTCCATAACGAAGGCGCCGATCCGTTGGCACTTTCGTTGACGGATTCCGAGCGGAACCTGCTGGCTTCCATTCTCATGAGAGACGATGAGGAACTTACGGCGGAGAAACTCGAGGGGGCCGCGCGCGCGTTGCGCCGAATTCAGCTCAGAAGAAAGCTAGAGCAGGTTCAGCGAGAGTTACAGGCCCAGCGAAAGCACGAACCAGCGCATTTGCAGGCTTTATTGCAGGAAAAGGTGCGCCTGAAACGGGCGCTCATGGATCCTGGTTTGCCGGAAGCGTGTCCAAATCCTCTGGGCCGCTTAAATGCGGACTGAAACTTTGTACACTGTTTTGCCATCTAAGTTATTAGCTGGTAGGAACATAGGGCGACGGTAGCCCCGGCGGGACGGCCATGGTCGTGGATATTAAACAATCGATCATGCTATACTCTGAAAGTTTGCGTAGGCGCGACGTCCGTCACCTTACGTTCCCACCAATCCCAAATACGTTTTGACGTCCTCCTGAGGACGAATCGAGGAAATCCGTCTTGGCTCTTGACGATAAATACGAAGATATTAAAAAGCTGATCGATACGGGAAAAGAAAAGGGATATTTGACGTATGACCAGGTCAACGACCTGATCCCGCACGATGTGCATTCTCCCGAGGATCTCGACGATCTGCTGACGACCATCGGCACGCAAGGCATCGATGTGCTGGAGGGGCCGAAAATGCCTTCTTCCGCACTCGATAAGAAGTTTGACGAAGAAGAGATGGGCGAGGACGTCGAGCTCGATCTCACGCCTGGCGCTCTCGAAAAGACCAATGACCCGGTTCGCATGTATCTGCGCGAAATGGGCACTGTTCCCCTGCTCACCCGCGAGGGCGAAGTTGAGATTGCCAAGCGCATCGAGCGCGGCCAACTCCGCGTCCTGAAGGCGCTTTCACGCTCTCCCATCGTGATCAACGAGCTGCTTGCCATGGGCGAGGACCTGAAAAAAGGCGTTCGCTCCATCAAGGAAGTGGTCACCTTCGATGAAGAAGAAATCACCGACGAAATTCTGCAAAACCGGCTGAAGGAATTCACCGGGAAGATTGACGAGCTTGCCAAGGCCTACAAAAAGGTTCCTGTCTTCATAGAGAAGTTGGCCAGCGTTAACCAGAAGAAGCAGCCCAAGCACTATCGCCGCCACCGGTTAAATTTGGCTCGGGGCGTCGTTAATGTCTCGCTTTGCGTCCGCAATCTCGGATTTACCAACACCGAGCGCAAACGCTTAATCGACCGGGTGAACAAGACGGTCGACACCATGCGCTCTCTGGACCGCCAGAGCCAAAACCTGGAAAAGAAAGCCGAAGCCACTCGCAACGAAGACCAGCGGAAAGAGTACCGCCGCCAGTCGCGCGCTATCCATGCCGAGTTGGAAAAACTTGAGCAGGAAGCCGGTGTCTTGTTTCAGGAACTGAAGCGCACGCAACGCGAAATTATCCAGGGAGACATGGATGCCGAACAGGCGAAGCGTGAACTCATCGAGGCCAACCTCCGCCTGGTGGTTTCAATCGCTAAGAAATACACCAACCGCGGTCTCCAGTTCCTCGACCTCATTCAGGAAGGCAATATCGGCCTCATGAAGGCCGTCGATAAGTTCGAGTACCGCCGCGGTTACAAATTTTCCACCTATGCTACTTGGTGGATTCGACAGGCAATCACTCGAGCAATTGCTGATCAGGCGCGCACGATCCGTATTCCCGTGCACATGATCGAAACCATTAACAAATTGATCCGCACGTCGCGGCAGTTGGTGCAGGAACTGGGGCGCGAGCCGCTATCTGAGGAAATTGCCAAGCGCATGGATATTCCAGTCGCTAAGGTCCGGAAGGTTCTTAAGATTGCGCAAGAGCCGATCTCTCTCGAAACTCCGATCGGCGAAGAGGAAGATTCCCATCTTGGCGATTTCATCGAGGACCGAGCGGTCGTGTCACCCGCCGAAGCCGTTATCAACGTGAACCTGAAAGACCAAACCTCTCAGGTTCTTCGCACGCTTACTCCGCGCGAAGAGCGGGTCATTAAAATGCGCTTTGGGCTGGAAGACGGCAGCGAGCACACTCTGGAAGAAGTCGGCCAGTCTTTCGCCGTGACTCGCGAGCGTATCCGCCAGATCGAAGCCAAAGCTCTGCGCAAACTGCGTCATCCTTCCCGCTCCCGCAAACTCCGCGCGTTTATGGATGGAGTCAGGGACTAAAATTGGGCGCGAGCAATCGCGCCTTTTTCGTCTGAGAACCAGGAACTGCCAACTGAGAACTGAATTCGGAGAAAAACGCCTTC
This sequence comes from Acidobacteriaceae bacterium, assembly GCA_019237515.1. Next base: position 3,453 of record JAFAGX010000440.1, on the reverse strand, counting down.
CGGCTTTTCTTCGTTTGTATTCCTCTGTGTCCTCTGCGGTAAAGTCTTGCTGCTTTTCCTTCTCTTTCCACAAAGAACTTTCGTCCTCCACAGTTTCTGCACAACAAAACTGAAATCTCTTCTTGCGCGGATCTGCGTGTTCAAGCAAAGTACCGCCATCGCATACGTGGATGTCTTGAAAGTGCTGCCACGAATTGCTGAACGGCTGGCGGTTGCCGGTGGTTCTCGAGGGTGAATCGCCGGAAGGTTTCCGAAACGTGTCATGGCGCGTTGCGGATCCTGGGCGTTGCGGCCTCCTTAAAAGTCCTCCTCAGGAAGGGCTGGGCCGCCGGTCAAGCAATTGCTGCAAGCGTATTTTGGGGTTCTACCCGCAGAATACGGGCGATGGTTGAGAAGCGAGCGTTCAAATTCGCAGCTTCAAAATTCTCGCAAGATGCGGTGACTTGGCAGACTGGGAACATCTCACGAGCAATGCGGCTCCGGTGGCTGGCCGGAGCCGCATATTTTTTTGGCGACTAGTTGTTATTCGTCTTTCATTCGCCTATACTCCGCTTCATGATTTCCGCCTTCCCAAGTTTCTCCTCGGTTTTCCGAAGTAGGCACAGCTCTTCCACAAGAACATCCGAGTTAATATCGCGCTCGCACCGCACGAAGAAATTCTCCTGAAAGAGCTGCTTCCGTTGGCAACGATCGACTATAGCGTCGCGCATACATTACCGGCAAACGTCGAAGCCGAAAGATCCATTCTTGGGGCGATTCTGCTCGACAATCTCGCGTACAACCAGGCGGCCGAACACCTCAAGCCGGAAGACTTTTCACTCGACTCGCATCGCAGAATCTATAGCCGCATGGTCGATCTGGCCGAGGCCTCTCGACCGATCGATGTTGTCACTCTCCCTGAGGAACTGAGCCGCCACAAGGAACTAGAGGCAATTGGGGACTACGCGTACATAGCGTCGTTAACTGACGGCGTTCCCGACCGCCCCAGCATCGAGCACTACGTCAAGATCGTTCGCGACAAGGCGCTTTTGCGCGGCCTCATCAGTGCCGCCAACGCCGCCATCGCCCGAGCTTCCGACCAAAGCGATGCCGCTGAGGAGATCCTTAACGACGCGGAAGCCGCCATTTTCCAGCTTTCCGAAAAGCGCATCGGCCGCGGATTCATGAGCGTTCCAGAAATCATCCGCGAGAGGCATGGTTCCGCGGACGAATATCTGGATTCGTTTCTGCAGCGAGGCCAACGCATCACCGGCCTAGCGACGTATTATGCCGATCTGGACGAAATGACCAGTGGTCTGCAGCCTTCCGATCTGGTCATCATCGCGGCAAGACCATCGATGGGCAAAACGGCATTCGCGATGAACATCGCGGAGAATGCCGCCATTTTCGGAGAGAAGGTTGTCGGAGTTTTTTCCCTCGAGATGTCGAAAGGCGCGCTGCTGCAACGCCTGGTTTGTTCCACGGCTCGCGTAGACTCACACAAGTTCCGCACCGGTTCGCTATGGAAGGACGACATCAGCAAAGTTCACGAAGCGGTGGCTAAGTTGGCGACGGCTCCCATCTTCATCGACGACACGCCCGGAATTGCACTCAGCGAAATGCGTGCCAAGGCGCGCCGCCTGATGCAATCGCAAGGCAACTTGGACCTGATTGTCGTGGACTACCTGCAACTGATGTCGGGCGGCGGCAAGCGCTATGAAAACCGGACCCAGGAAGTCTCGGCCATCTCCCGCGGCCTGAAAGCGCTCGCAAAGGAATTGAATGTTCCCGTAATTGCTCTTTCCCAGCTCAGCCGCGCCCCTGAAAGCCGCGGCGGTGACCACCGCCCGCAACTCGCCGATCTGCGAGAGTCCGGCTCGATTGAGCAGGATGCCGATGTCGTTGCCTTCATCTTCCGCGAGGAAGTTTACAAGCCCGACGATCCCGAGCTTCAGGGCTGCGCCGAACTCATCATCGCCAAGCAGCGCAATGGTCCGACCGGCAAAGTGAGTCTCGCTTTCCTCAAGAATTCGACTCGTTTCGAATCGCGCATGAACGGCGGCGTCGGACCGTCCGATTAAAACCGCTTAGTTGTGAACCCAAGAAAACTAAAGCCACAGCCTGTGGAAAATCCTGTGGAACCACGAACTGACGGCTTGCCGGGCAGGAGGTCCGACCGTCTGGTCGGTTCGCAGATGCAGCACGCGCAGCGGCTAAGTCACAGAGCCTTGTGATGTTACTTCGCTCCGCTAGGAACTGCCACCGAGACGTGGCTTGACTTAATGATTTCTTGCAACCTGAAGATTTGCACATACAGGAGGGCATGTACCGCGATCTAAGGTGTGCCGGGAGCAGGTCGCATGCGAGTCGGATCACTCTGCTCGGAATGACAAAAACGAAAGATGTGACCGAAGCGGCCGCCGCCCTATAGGTCCTCGGTTTTGAATCCTTGTCGCCGGTTCCAGTCGGTGCCCCAGTCGTACACTCCCTTCCGGTAACCATTGGTAACCATGCGGTTTTGTCCACCCAGCCGTACAATGGCCCTTGTCCGAAAGACCATCTCCTGATATTGGGCGAAATGCCAATGGAGTGGTGAGATAGTCTGCGAATTCTCCCAGACGGAAGGGTTCTCGGGCACGTAACAGGGCTGGAGTCCGCAATCCTATGGCTTTTGGTTTTGGCTTCAACAAACAGAAGGTTCTGAGCGCTGCCGAGAAATTTGTGCAGCAAGGCAAGTTGCCGAACGCCATCGCTGAGTACGAAAAAATCCTGAAAAACGACCCGAAAGACCTGACGGTCATGAATACGATCGGCGATCTCTACGCTCGCGTCGGCAACAACGACAAAGCCGTCGAGTGCTTCAAGAGCGTGGGCGATGCATATGCGTCCCAGGGTTTCACGGTAAAAGCGATCGCGATGTACAAGAAGCTGGGCAAGCTGAAGTCATCCCTTGAGAGCGTGCTTCGCCTGGCCGAGCTCTACACCCAGCAGGGTTTATTCAATGATGCGCGAGCTCAGTATCTGCAGGTAGCGGAAGAATTCCTGCGCGAAGGACAACTGGAGCAGGCAGTCCGAATCTTTCAGAAAACCCTCGAGATGGATCCGGAAAACGTGGCCATGCGGACGAGACTGGCTGAGGTTTATGTCCGCCTAAATAAGAAAACGGAAGCCTGGCAGATTTTCTCAGCCGCCGCGGAAACACTGCGGGCCAAAGGTCAGCTTGAGGCGGCTGAAGAGATTCTGCAGCGCATGCTGAAGCTCGACCCGGGCAGCAGCTACGCCTTGCTGATGCGTGGCCGTACTGCTTTCGACTCTGGCGACATGGCCGGGGCAATCAGCCACCTGGAGAAAGTGGCGGATCTGGACAGCAGCCCTGATGGCCTGCGTACCTTGATGCAGGCTTATTTGCAATCCGGCCGCGTCGCGGATGCAGGTGCTTTAGCCACCAAACTTTTGTCGGTTCACAACGACGTC